>NZ_LGQU01000108.1:0-123908 GCF_003115935.1 Azospirillum sp. TSH20 | reverse complement strand
GCGGCGGGGGCGGCGGCGGTTACGGCGGTGTCGCTGGTTCTGACGCGCGACGCCGCGCACAATGCGGCCGTGCTGCTGGCCGCCGAGACGGCCGACCGCCACGGCGCCCGGGTGGCCGCCGATTTGTCCACCGCCCTGAACGCTGCCCGCGCCACCGCGGCGCTGGTGGAGGTGGAGCGCTCTACCGGAAGCCCGCGGCGCGAAACGGTGAACCGCTATCTGCGCCGGACGGCGGAAGCCAATCCGCTTTATGCCGGTGTGTGGGTGGACATGGCCGACGACGGATTCGACGGACGCGACCGGGAATTCGCCGCCCACGACCGGACCACCGAGATCCTCGGGCTGCCGAAGACCGGGCGGATGAGCCTGCTGTGGCTGCCGGGGGACAAAGGGGTTCAGGCCGACGACAGCGAGGGCTATCCCTTCTCCGACGTGCAGGAGAAGGAGTATTACAAAGCGGCGGCCACCGCGCGGAAAGCGGTGCTGACCGAACCTTATCTCGACGATTTCACCAAGCGGCTGATGACCAGCGCCGCCGCCCCGGTGACGGATGGCAAGGACGGGCGCGTCATCGGCGTGGCCGGCGTCGATATGGCGCTGACCGGCCTGACCGATCTGGTGCGCGCGGTGAAACCTTATGACGATGGTTATGCCGCGGTGCTGACCGGCTCCGGCCTTTATGTCGCCCACCCCGACGGCGCCCGGCTGTCCAAGCCCGACGACGATCTGCCGGAGGCCGCCCGCCGGGCCGTGGCCGAAGGGCGGGCCTTCGACGGGATCGTGCCGCTGAACGGCGCGCCGCATTATCTGCGGCTGGCGCCGATCCGTTTTGCCGGTGCCGACGGCGTCTGGTCCTTCATGGTGGCGGCGCCGCAGTCCAGCGTGATGGCCGACGCCAACCGGCTGACCCTGCTGACCGTGCTGGTCAGCCTGGGCTGCGTCGCGCTCGGCTGTCTGGTGGCGTGGAAGGTCGGCGACGGCATCGCCCGTCCGGTGGCGTCGCTGACCGGGGCGATGACCCGGCTGGCCGCCGGCGATCTGGAAACGTCGGTGCCCGGCGCCGACCGCGACGACGAGGCCGGCGGCATGGCCCGCGCGGTCGAGGTGTTCAAGGAAGGCTTGGTCCGCGCCCGCGAACTGGACCGCCAGCAGAAGGCCGACTGGCAGGCCAAGGAGGCCCGCGCCGCGGCGCTCGCCGATCTGCAGAAAGGCTTCGACGAACGGGTCGGCGGACTGACCGGCGCGCTGGCGTCGGCCGCCCAGCAGCTGGAATCGACCGCGCGTGGCCTGACCGGCATCGCCGACCAGAGCCTGGGCCGGTCGGAGCAGGTGGCGGCTTCCGCCCGCGCCGCCGCGGAGAATGTGCAGACCGCCGCTGCCGCAACGGAGGAACTGTCGGCTTCCGTTCAGGACATCGGCCGGCAGGTCGGGGAATCCGCCCGCATCGCCGACGCGGCGGTGACCGACGTCAGACGGGCCGACGAGGCCGTCGTCGTGCTGGCGGAAAGTGCCGAGCGGATCGGTGCCGTGGTGGAACTCATCAACTCCATCGCCGGCCAGACCAACCTGCTGGCGCTGAACGCCACCATCGAAGCGGCGCGCGCGGGAGAGGCGGGCAAGGGATTCGCCGTGGTGGCTTCGGAGGTCAAGAATCTCGCCAACCAGACCGCCAAGGCGACCGAGGACATCGTCGGCCAGATCAAGGGCATCCGCGACGCCACGCAGGAGGCGGTCACCGCCGTCCAGGGCATCAGCGAAACCATTGCCCAGGTCAGCCGCATCGCGTCCGGCATCGCCGCGGCGGTGGACCAGCAGGCGGCGGCGACCCAGGAGATCGCCCGCAGCGTGATCCAGGCCGCCGACGGGGCGCAGGAGGTCAGCGGCGGCATGGGTGACATCCGGGCCGGCGCCGGGGAGACCGGGGCGGCGGCCGATCAGCTTCTCGCCGCCGCCGCCGCGCTTGCCGGCCAGTCGAAGGACCTGAGCCGCGAGATCGACGGCTTCATCGCCGGCGTCCACAGGGCGTGAGGCCGGTCCGTCTGTCTCAGCCGACCGCCATCAGCCGGTCGGCAGGCAGCGTCTCCGGGATGTGCTGCGAGACGTAGCCTTCGCTGTGGATCTGATCGTCCCGGGCGCCGAGCGCACGGGCGGCGGCGACGCAGGATTCGACGAAGGCGGGGCTGCCGGCGGTGAAGATGGCGTGGCCGGACAGGTCGGGGAACAGGTCGGGCAGGATGGTGGGGATGCGGCCCTTCAGATGATTGGGTGCATCCTCGCGCGTCAGGGTCACCTTGACCTTGAAGTTGCGGTATTTGGCCTGCCAATAGCTGAGCAGCCCCAACTCATACACATCGGCCTGGGTGCAGGCGGAGAACAG
Organism: Azospirillum sp. TSH20; assembly: GCF_003115935.1. NCBI lineage: Bacteria > Pseudomonadati > Pseudomonadota > Alphaproteobacteria > Rhodospirillales > Azospirillaceae > Azospirillum > Azospirillum sp. TSH20. The sequence goes on along the minus strand of NZ_LGQU01000108.1, from coordinate 121,531 downwards.
CAGCGTCACCGGCGGGCGGTAGCCGCGGCGCAGCGCCGCGTCGGTCAGCGCCAGGATCGGCGCGAGGCCGGAGCCGGCGGCCATGCACAGCACCGGACTGTCCACCGACGGGTCGCCGATGAAGGTGCCGTAGGGGCCGGACAGCTTCACCATGCTGCCGACGGTGAGCGTGTCGTGGATCCAGCCGCTGGTCGGGCCGCCATCGACCCGGGTCACCTGCAGCACGATCTCGCCGTCCGGACGGGGCGCGTTGGCGATGGAATAGCAGCGCGGCGGCGCGCCGGCCGATGCGTCGCCCAACATCACATACTGGCCCGGCCAGTAGCGCAGCGGCTGGCCCAGCGGGCGCAGGCGCAGCTCCACGATGCGGGGCGTGCGCGGGATGCGGTCGGTGACGATGAACAGTACGTTCTCGCGCGGCGGGAACAGCTTGGGCTGGGCGTCGGCGGTGCCGTATTCGATCACCAGCTCGTCGGAGATCGGCTTGGCCATGCACATCAGGCCATAGCCGTCCTTCCGCTCGGACTGGGACAGCGCCATGTCCAGGACCATGCCCTGGTCGAACTGGCCGCTGAGGACCTTGACCTTGCATTCGCCGCAGGCACCGGCGCGGCAGTTGTTGGGCAGGGCGTAGCCGGCCTGTTCCAGCGCCGACAGGACGGTCTCGCCGTCACGGCACTCGACCGTGCGGCCCGAGGGGTGGAGGCGGATGCGGCTCACCGGGGGATCCTTGGGCGGAGTGGATTTGCGGAAAGACACTTGCCCCCACCCCGACCCTCCCCCGCTTCGCAGGGGAGGGAGCAAGTGCTGATGCGGGAGAGCGGCGGCAGTTCCCTCCCCTGCGAAGCGGGGGAGGGTTAGGGTGGGGGCAATAGGGCCGGCGCCTCAAAACACCGGAATGATCTCGTCCATGTCGACGTCCCGGACTTCCTCGCCGGTGATGCCGACCTCCGGGATCGCCGGGAACGGGATGTTGTAGCGGTCCAGAACGCCCTTCAGGTTCAGCATGGCGTTGCGCCAGTTCTCCTTCTTCGCCTCGTAATCCGGGATGTGGAAACCGGCGTTGCGGGCGATGGCCTCGGCCTCGCGCTGGGTGGCGATGAAGTCGTCGGGCAGGTCCCAGAACTGGGGCGGCGGCTCGAACAGCACGGCGGACAGGAACAGGTAGCCGGCGCGGATCTGCTTGGTGATGATCGACCGGTCCTCCACCGCCAGATGGGGATAGTCGCGCTCCATCACCGACATGCAGATCGCCATGTGGCGGCCCTCGTCGCGGCCGATGTTGCGGAAGGCCTCCTTGAACACCGGCTCGGTGCAGCCGGCCGCCATCTGGTGGAAGATGGTCGCCGCTGCGATCTCGCCCATCAGGAAGGAGCTGAACAGAACCGCCAGCGAGTATTTCGGAACCGCCTTCTTGTAGCCGTCCCAATAGCGCCCGCCATTGTAGTACAGCCAGTGGGCGTTCTTCTGCAGCCGGCGGCCCAGCTCCGTCTTCGGCTCGTAGGTCAGCGGGCTGGTGGCCTCCAGCAGCTTGGTGATGGCCAGACCGCACATCTGCTCGTGGTTCTGCTCGTCGCGGGTGACGGAGAAGAAGCAGCGGCGGACCGGGTCCTCCTCATGCACCTCGTAGGTCTTGATCAGGGCATGGGCGAACACCGGCGGGGCCGAGGCGTCGAACACCGACAGGATGGTCCACCAATAGGCGATGGCCTCCCGCTCCTCCCAGCTGTAGCGCGACACGTCGAAGCTGTCCCAGGGCAGCTTGGCCGGGTCCCAGTTCTCGCGCTGGGCCGCGGCGTAGACCTCTTCCAGCTTCTTGGTCTGCGACACCCAGGACAGCGGATAGACGTTCGGCTGCGGCGTGGCGGGGGGGAACTCCATCGTGTTGGCGATGGGGGTGTAGTCCTTGGACATGGGGGCGTTTCCTCCGGGGGCATTCCGCGGGCGCTCACATTACCACTGGCGCCCTGTGGTCTTTATATGACACAGAATTTTGCATCCATCAACGGCATCTGTATCACTTAAGCCGGCCGGGAAAATCCGCCAACCTCTTGATTTAGAAACAGAATGCATGCGAATGCGCCGAATTGATCCAGATCAATTCGTTCGCAAAACGGAGTTTATCCGACAGTGCGGTATCGAAAGGCTGAACCCCGCCGGGGTCAGGCGGCTTCGAAACAGGGGATGTTGCCGCGCACCAGATCGCGTGTCGCTGCATCGACGTCGGCGGCGATGCAGGCGTGCATGTAGGCCCGCGCTAGAACGTCCAGCGCGAAATCGGCGTCGTGCGAGCGGCGGCGGAACTCCTCGATCCGAACCGGAGAGCCAAAGACCGCCTGCCAGAAGGTCGGGGTGTCGAGCGGGCCGAAATTCATCGCCCAGAAGCCGAAATTGGGCTGTCCGACCGTGGTTTCGCGCAGCAGCAGCTCGACATTGCTGTGGCGCGTGTCGGCGGCGATATGGGCGAAAAGCGTCTCCACCACATCCGGTTCGCCTTCCAGCACCTGCAGGAAGATGCCCTCGAACTCCACCAGGAAACCGGTGACGCCCAGCTCGCGGTTCTTGCGGGCGCTGAACAGACAGATGTCGGCAAGGGCGCTGTAGGGCAGCCGGTCGACGGCCTCGCTGCGGTAGACGATGGTCAGCATGGGCGGTGTCCCGGGAACGGTTGGATCGGACGGCTGCCACCCCAGTTTACCGCGATGCCTTGCATTTTATGTATAAACTTTAGGCTGAGGGACTGGCTTCCGCGGGCACCCTTTGTCGCAGATCGCTGGTCAACCCGCCGGTATGGTCTCCAACCCACCGAACCGGCCGTGGAAGGCGGGCTGGGCGTCGGGCAGCGGTCCGTTGGCGGTGGTCGCCGCCTGCATCAGGAAGGATTCCGACGGGCCGGCGAGGCGGCGGTAGAGGTTGCGGGTCAGCATCCGCGATTCCTGGCCCGGCCAGTCCGCCGGCAGCAGGTCGGGCGGCAGCATCGGGTCGCGCAGCAGGATGCGGCGGAAATCATGGATCATCAGCGTGCGCAGGACGAAGCAGGCGGCGGGGTCCGGCGCCTCGGCGGCGTCGATCGCCGCCCAGACCGGACGGAAGTGATCCAGGAACGCCGCATAGTCGTGTTCGAGCTGGTCGATGTCCCAGCAGCCGCGCACCAGATCGCGCAGTGCGCCGAACCCTTCCGTCCGGTCCAGGCTGGCCTTCATGTGGACGATCTTGTCGGCGACCCCCAACTCGGCCAGCGAGCGGTGCATCGCCGCCTCGTCGCAGTTGGGATGGGCATAGACGGTGGCCGATGCGGTGCCGAAGCCCTGCCAGGTCAGTTCCCGCCGCAAAGCGTCGCGCGTCTCGGCGTCCAGCGCGTTGGGGGGCACCATCAGCAGGTCCCATCCGCGGTCCCACTCGCGGGCCAGCGGCGCGTAGATGCGCCGTTCCGCCGCGGCGAAGCGCTCCTTCCCGCTGTCGGTGACGCGATAGAAGCTGCGCCGGCCGATCTGGGTGTTGGTCAGCCAGTCGTCCTTGCCCAGACGGAAGACCGAGGTGCGGACGATCCGCTCGCTCATGCCGAACAGTCCCATCAGCTCGATCAGGCTGCCCAACCACAGCGACCCGCCATGCGGCAGCACCGCGTCGCCATAGACGGTGATGATCAGCGACTTCGCGCGCGGCGCGATCGCTTCGGTCAGTTGGGCGGCAAGGTCTTCGGGGCGGCGCGGGCGGGCCATGCGGGTGGGGTGTCCTTATCGATACGGCTTGTGATGCGGATGGACCGGAGTGAGGCGGCGCGATGGAATTGTATACGAAACCTGATGCCGGTTGGGCCAGTGCCCCGACAGCGTGGATGAACTGACGGGCGGCCGATAGGAGGCAATCCGGACTTTCCGTTTGACAATCAATAACGTGATACACTAGGTTGGCGTCTCAAAGTAAATTTGTGTCATAAAACGAAATGACGATCTCCCGGCCAGAAGCGGGAAGGATCGCAAAGGGGAGGGGAAGCGGGCCGCAACATCCGTATTTCGATTGTGGTTGCGGGAGCTGAAATTGGTCTTTCGAAATCATTTCGTTTGAAACATTATGTGAAACAAATCGTCCCTCAGCACGAGGGATCGGGCTTCGGTCCGGTCACTCGTGCAAAGGGGGGCAGCAATCGGGAGGACATCATGCGCAAAAGTTTGCTTGCCACCATCGCCTTCACCGCCATGACCGCCATGACGGCGGCATCCGGCCTGTTGTCCGGGGCGGCGCAGGCCGCGGACCCGATCAAGGTCGGCGCCATTATCTCGGCCACCGGTCCGGCCTCCTTCCTCGGCGATCCGGAGAAGAAGGTGCTGGAGCTGTATGCCGACCGCATCAACAAGGCGGGCGGCGTCGATGGCCGTCAGGTGCAGCTGACCGTCTATGACGACGGCGGCGCTGCCGACAAGGCGGCCTCCTTCACCAAGCGCCTGATCGAGAGCGACGGCGTCGACGTGATCGTCGGCGGCACCACGACGGCGGCGACCATGGCGGCGGTGCCGCTGGTGGAGCGTGCCGGCGTGCCCTTCATCTCGCTGGCCGGCGCGGTGGTGATCGTGGAGCCGGTGAAGAAGTGGGTGTTCAAGACCCCCCACACCGACCGCATGGCCGCGGAAAAGGTGATGGAGGACATGAAGAAGCGCGGGCTGACCAAGCTGGCGCTGCTGTCGGAGGATTCCGGCTTCGGCAAGTCGGGCCGCGAGCAGACCGTCGCCGTCGCCAAGGAGCGCGGGATCGAACTGGTCGCCGACGAGACCTATGGCGCCAAGGACACCGACGTCACCGCACAGCTGACCAAGATCAAGAACACCGCGGCCGCCCAGGCGGTTCTGGTGTTCGGCCTGGGCCAGGGTCCGGCGGTGGTGACCAAGAACTACCGCCAGCTCGGCATGTCGCTGCCGCTCTACCAGTCGCACGGCGTCGCGTCGAAGGAGTACATCCGTCTGGCCGGCGGTGCCGCCGAGGGTGTCCGCCTGCCGGCCGCCGGCCTGGTCGTCGCCGCCCAGCTGCCCGACAGCGACCCGCAGAAGAAGGTCGTGACCGAGTTCACCAAGGTCTATGAGGACAGCTTCAATTCGGAGGTCTCGACCTTCGCCGGCCATGCCTATGACGGTCTGATGATCGCGCTGGACGCGGTGAAGCGCGCCGGCGGCACCGACAAGGCCAAGCTGCGCGACGCCATCGAGCAGACCAAGGGCTATGTCGGCACCGGCGGCACCGTGACCATGAGCCCGAAGGACCACATGGGCCTGACGCTGGACGCCTTCCACATGGTGGAGGTCAAGCAGGGTGACTGGGCGCTGGTGAAGTGAGCCGATCCGCCGCTCGGATCCCCTCTCCCCCCCGGGGAGAGGGTTAGGGTGAGGGGGATGCATTGCTTGGATTCACAAGAATAGTGATGCCGCGATCATTCCCCTGAATCCACCCCATGCATCCCCCTCACCCCGACCCTCTCCCCGGGGGGGAGAGGGGGAGTTGGCGGGAGAGGAACATCAGGAACCCAACGATGTTCGCGGAACTGCTGCAATACATGCTGTCGGGGCTGACCATCGGCGCGATCTATGCGCTGGCGGGGCTCGGCTTTTCGATCATCTACAACGCCAGCCACGTCATCAACTTCGCCCAGGGCGAGTTCATCATGATCGGCGGCATGGCGTCGGCCACCCTGACCGCGTCGGGCGTGCCGCTGCCGCTGGCGATCCTGATCGGCTGCGGCGGCGCCATGCTGGTCGGCGTGCTGGTGGCGAAATTCGCGGTCGAACGGGCGCGCAACGCCTCGACCGTCACCCTCATCATCATCACCATCGGCGCCTCGATCTTCCTGCGCGGCGTGGCTGAACTGGTCTGGGGCAAGGACTTCAAGCGGCTGGACGCCTTTTCCGGCGAAACGCCGATCCAGTTCCTCGGCGCCTCGATGCAGCCGCAGTCGCTGTGGGTGGTAGGCACCGCCGCGGTGCTGATCGTCGCCATCGGCCTGTTCTTCAACAGGACCCTGACCGGCAAGGCGATCCTCGCCACCTCGCACAACCGTCTGGCGGCACAGCTGGTCGGCATCGACGTGAAGCGGGTGGTGCTGGCCTCCTTCGCGCTGTCGGCGGCGCTGGGCGCCATCGGCGGGGCGGTGGTCGCCCCCATCACCTTCTCCTACACCGAGATGGGGATCATGCTGGGGCTGAAGGGCTTCACCGCGGCGGTTCTGGGCGGCCTCGGCCACGGGCCGGGTGCCGTGGCCGGCGGGCTGATCGTCGGTGTCGCGGAGGCGCTGGGCGCCGGCTACATCTCCTCGGCCTATAAGGATGCGGTGGCCTTCGTCATCATCCTGGCCGTCCTTCTCTTCATGCCGAACGGGCTGTTCGGCAAGCGCGGCACCGAACGGGTGTAAGGACAGTAGAACCGATGAACGCACTCCTTCACGGGCGGCTGACCGGCCTGCTGGCACTGGGCGCGGTGATCGCGGTCCTGCCGGCATTCCTGCCCAACAACTTCTATCTCGACATCGCCATACTGGCCGGCTTCAACGCCGTGGTCTGCGTCGGGCTGAATTTGCTGATCGGCTATGCCGGACAGATCAGCCTGGGCCATGCCGGCTTCTTCGGGATCGGCGCCTATGCCTCGGGCGTGCTGGTCGGCGTCTATGGCTGGCCGCCGATCCTGGCGCTGCTGACCGGCGCCATGGTGGTCGGGCTGCTGGCCTTCCTGGTCGCCAAGCCGATCCTGCGGCTGAAGGGCCATTATCTCGCCATGGCGACGCTCGGCATCGGCATCATCGTGTCGATCGTGCTGCGCACCGAAAGCGGGCTGACCGGCGGTCCCGACGGCATGATGGTGGAGCCGTTCAGGATCTTCGGCTTTGAGCTGTATGGCGAAAAGGTCTGGTACTGGGTGGTCGGCGTGCTGCTGGTCGGCGTGGTCTGGCTCTCGCTGAACCTGATCGACAGCCCGATGGGCCGGGCGCTGCGCGCCGTCCATGGGTCGGAGGTGGCGGCCGAGGTGGTGGGCGTCGACACCGCCCGCTTCAAGGTGCTGGTCTTCGTGGTCTCGGCGGTGTTCGCCAGCGTGGCCGGCAGCCTGTTCGCCCATTACGCCGGCCTGATCACCCCGGCCAAGGCCGACTTCTTCAAGTCGATCGAGCTGGTGACCATGGTGGTGTTCGGCGGCATGGCGTCGACCTTCGGCGCGGTCGTCGGCGCGGTGGTGCTGACGCTGCTGCCGCAGGCGCTGACCGTCTTCCAGGATTACCAGCAGATCGTGCTGGGCGGCATCCTGATGGCGACGATGGTGTTCATGCCCAAGGGCCTTCTCCCCACCCTGGCGGCGCTGCTCCCGGCGCGGAGGCGGGCATGAAGATGCTGGCGACCACTGATCTTTCCCCCGATACCACGTCCCAGGCCCGCCGCGTCGGCCCGCCGATCCTGAAGGTGGAGCATCTCAGCCGCGAGTTCGGCGGCGTGCTCGCCATCGGCGATCTGAGCTTCACCATTGCCGCCGGCGACATCCATTCGATCATCGGGCCGAACGGGGCGGGCAAGACCACGCTGTTCAATCTGGTGACCGGCGTCTACAAGCCGTCGGGCGGCCGGGTGCTGTTCGACGGGGCCGACGTGTCGGGCATGGCGCCCTACAAGCTGGCCGCCCGCGGCATGTCGCGCACCTTCCAGAACCTGCAGATCTTCTTCAACATGACGGCGCTGGAGAACGTCATGGTGGGGCGGCACCTGCACCTGAACACGCGGCTTCTGCCGGCGCTGTTCCGCTTTCCGTCGCTGGTGCGCAAGGACCGCGAGGCGAAGGACCGGGCGGCGCAGCTGATGACCGAGGTCGGGCTGGAGAAATACATCGACGCCGACGCCGCCTCCATGCCCTACGGCGCGCTGAAACGGCTGGAGATCGCCCGCGCGCTGGCGTCGGAGCCGAAGCTGCTTCTGCTGGACGAGCCGGCGGCCGGCCTGAACGCCACCGAAAGCCGCGAGATCGACGAGGTCATCAAGACCGTCGCGGCGTCCGGCGTCACCATCATCCTGGTGGAACACGACATGAAGATGGTGATGGGAATCTCTCACCGGATCACCGCCCTGAACCAGGGCCGCATGCTGGCCGAGGGCACGCCGCAGGAGGTGGCGGCCAACGCGGACGTCATCGCCGCCTATCTCGGCGCGGCACCGTGAGGGAGGCGCGGAGCATGCTTCTGGAGATCGAGGGCCTCAACAGCCATTACGGCCGCATCCACGCGCTGAAATCGGCCAGCCTGACCGTGCGGGAGGGCGAGCTGGTGGCGCTGGTCGGCGCCAACGGCGCCGGCAAGACGACACTGCTGCGCACCCTGTCCGGCGTCCACCCCGCCAGCAGCGGGCGCATCACCTTCGACGGCTGCGACATCACCCGGATGAAGGCGTCGCGCCGCGTCGCCGAAGGGGTGGTGCAGGTGCCGGAGGGCCGGCAGCTGTTCGGCCCGCAGAGCGTGGAGGACAACCTCCGCCTCGGCGCCTACCGCCGCGGCAGCGGCAAGCCGGACGACGACATCGACCGGCTTTACGAGATGTTCCCGGTGCTGAAGGTCAAGCGCGACCAGCCCGCCGGCACCCTGTCGGGCGGCCAGCAGCAGATCGTGGCCTTGGGCCGCGCGCTGATGGCGAAGCCGCGCCTGCTTCTGCTCGACGAGCCCAGCATGGGGCTGGCGCCGCTGCTGGTGGCGGAGATCTTCGACGCCGTGCAGCGGCTGAAGCGGGAGGGGACGACCATCCTGCTGGTGGAGCAGAACGCACATGCGGCACTCGCAATCGCCGACCGCGGCTACGTGATCGAGACCGGCGAGATCGTGCTGAGCGACAGCGGCGCCGCGCTGTTGAGCAACGAGCGGGTGCGGCAGGCTTATCTGGGGCTGTGATAGGATCTGACGCAACACTATCGCCGCGACACATCAACGGACCCAAACCCGTGAAACTCCACACCTATTTCCGTTCTTCCGCCGCCTACCGCGTGCGCATCGCCCTGAACCTGAAGGGGCTGGCGCCGGAGCAGGCCTTCGTCCATCTGCGCCGGGGCGAGCAGGCCAAGCCGCCCTATGCCGACCTCAACCCGGAGCATCTGGTGCCGGCCCTGGAGGTCGACGGGCCGGACGGACACCATGTGCTGACCCAGTCGCTCGCCATCATCGAGTATCTGGACGAGACGCACCCCACCCCGGCGCTGCTGCCGGTCGATGCGCTGGGCCGGGCGCGGGTGCGGGCGCTGGCGCTGGCGGTGGCCTGCGACGTCCATCCCCTGAACAACCTGCGGGTGCTGAACCACCTGAAGACGATGGGCCATAGCCAGGAGGAGGTCGACGGCTGGTACCGGCACTGGATCGCCATCGGGCTGACCGCGCTGGAGGCGCAGCTCGCGACCGATCCGCGCACCGGGCGCTTCTGCCATGGCGACGAACCCGGACTGGCCGACATCCTGCTGGTGCCGCAGATGGCGAACGCCCGCCGGCTCGATTGCCCGCTGGACGGCTTTCCCACCCTGCTGCGTATCGACGAGGCCTGCCGCGCCCTGCCGGCTTTCGCCGCCGCCGCACCCGCCCGCCAGCCCGACGCGGAGGCCTGATCCGGCGCCCGCCTTTTGTCTCCCGCAGATCACATCCCCGCCCATTGGTGTTAGCGGTTTCGCGACACCCTTCCGTGGTATAGAGCTAGCCGGAATTCGGGTGGGGACGGCGGCCGGACGATGTTGGGCAACTTTTCTTCGATGGCGTACGACCTTGCCGAGAACATCGCGGCAAGCGCCTTCGTCGTTCTCGCCTACACCTTCCTGATCCGCCGCTCCGACGGCTGGAGGCTGAACACCCGCCAGGTCGTCTTCGGCGCGGTGATGGCGCTGACCGCCCTGTTCTCCATGGTCCATCCCATCCATGTCGGGCCGGGCATCTTCATTGACGGGCGCACGCCGTTGGTCGGGCTCAGCGCCCTGTTCGGCGGCCCGCTGTCTGCCGCCATCACCGCCGCCACGGTCGCCGGCTATCGCCTCTATCTGGGCGGGGTGGGGATGGAGGCCGGCGTCGCCAACGCGCTTTTGTCCTTCCTGACCGGCGTCGGCTTCGCGATGTGGGTGAAGCGGCGTGGCGTGGTCCTCGGCGCCGTGTCGCTGCTGGGCTTCGGCCTGCTGCTGACGCTGGTGTCGCTGCTGACCCTGCTGCTGCTGCCGACCCTGGAACTGGCGCTGCAGGTGGGACAGCGCACCGCACCGCCGCTGCTGGCCATCGTTCCGCTCGGCACCCTGTTCCTGGGTGGCCTGCTGTTGCGCGAACAGCGCCAGCACGACGCCGAACGGCGGCTGGGGGAGAGCGAGGCGCGTTACCGCCTGCTGGCCGACAACGCCACCGACATGATCCTGGAGATGAAGGCGGACGGGGCGGTGCGCTACCTGTCGCCGTCGGTGCGCGACATCCTGGGCCATGATCCGGCGGAGATCGTCGGCCGCGCCCCGGCAACCCTGCTGCACCCCGACGATGTGGAAAGCGCCGCGACGGCCTTCGCCGGCATGAAGGCGGGATCGCCTCCCGTCACCTTCACCCACCGGCTGCGCCACCGCGACGGCCATTACCTGTGGGTCGAATCCAGCATGCGCCCAACGGTGGGGGCCGACGGCGAGTTCGTGGTGGTCGGCGTCGTCCGCGACGTGACCGAGCGCAAGCGCTATGAGGAGGAGCTGTCCGCCGCCCGCGCCGAGGCGGAGGCTGCCAACCGCGTGAAGTCGGAGTTCCTGGCCTCGATGAGCCACGAGATCCGCACGCCGCTGAACGGCGTCATCGGCTTCGCCGACCTGCTGCTGGGCACCGACCTGTCGGCCGAACAGCGCCAGTATGTGGCGCTCCAGCGCGAGGCCGGGCGCGGCCTGCTGGCGATCATCGGCGACATCCTGGATTACTCGAAGATCGAAGCCGGCAAGCTGGAGCTGGAGGAACGCGCCTTCGACCTGCACCGGCTGCTGCGCGACTGCCGCGACCTGATGAGCAACGCCGCCTCGCAGAAGGGGCTGCTGCTGCAGCTGTCGCTGGGCGGCACCGTGCCGCGTTTCGTCCATGGCGACGAGGCGCGCATCCGCCAGATCCTGCTGAACCTCGTCGGCAACGCGGTGAAGTTCACCGAACGCGGGTCGGTTCTGGTATCGGCCGGGCTGCTGTCGGCGGAGGACTGCGAGGGGGCGCCGGTCCTGCTGCGCTTCTCCGTCAGCGACACCGGCCCCGGCATCGCGTCGGCCGAACAGGCCAACCTGTTCCAGCGCTTCAGCCAGGGCGACCGGTCCACCACCCGGCGCTATGGCGGCACCGGGCTCGGCCTCATCATTTCGAAACAGCTGTCGGAACTGATGGGCGGGCGGATCGGCGTGCAGAGCAGTCCGGGCGTCGGCAGCACCTTCTGGTTCGAACTGCCGCTGCCGGTCGCCGCCGCGCCGGGGCTGGCCGCCGAACGCAGGGAGGCAGCGGCGACGCGTTGCGCCCGCATCCTGCTGGCCGAAGACGTGCCGATGAACCAGATCGTCACCTCCTCCATCCTCTGCAAGGCCGGCCATACGGTGGAGGTGGTGGAGGACGGCGTGCTGGCGGTCGAGGCGATGCGCAAGGGCGAGTTCGACCTCGTCCTGATGGACATGCAGATGCCACGCATGGACGGCTTGCAGGCGACCGCGGCGATCCGTCAGCTTGGCGGACGGCGGGGCGCCGTGCCCATCATCGCGCTGACCGCCAATGCGTTGACCGATCAGCTGCAGCTTTGCCTGGATGTCGGCATGAACGACCATGTGACCAAACCGATCGAGCGCGACACCCTGCTGTCGGCGGTCGACCGCTGGCTCGACGCCGGGGCGGAGGACGCCCTGGACGACGCGGCCGTGCTGGCCGGAGTGGCTCCGGTTTCCGACAGTTCGCCGGTGCTGAACCTCGCGACGCTGGACACGCTCGCCCAAACGCTGGGCGCCGAGGTGCTGCCCCGCTTCGTCAACGGAACGCTGGCCGAGCTGGCCCTGCGCGCCGACCGCATCAGCGAGGCGGAGACGGCGAAGGCCGCGGCGGCCGATGCCCATGCCATGGTGTCGCTGGCCGGCAATGTCGGCTTGCTGGAACTGTCGCGCATCGCCCGCAAGCTGCAGCATGCCTGCGAACAGGATCGGCCGGACGCGCCGATGCTGAAGGCGGACCTGCGCGACGCCGTCAACCGCGCCTCCGCCGCGCTTCAGGCGGCGCTGCCCACCTTGGGCGTGGCGGTGGAGACGGCGCGCTGAGGCTTTCGTCTACCGGTTGACGATCAGGGCGACGCCGGCCACGGCGACCGCGGCGCCGACCCAGGCGCCCAGCGCCGGGCGCTGGCCCGTCAGCAGCCACATCATCGGCAGGATCAGCACCGGGCTCAGGGCCGACAGGGTGGCGACCACCCCGGCATTGCCGTGGGCCAGCCCGACCAGCAGCAGCGTCATCCCCAGCCCGACGCCCAGCAGCCCGTTGCCGGCGATCTGCAGCATCAGCTTCGGCGTCAGCCCGCGCGGCAACAGCATCCCGCCCAGCATCCCACCGAATATTCCGCCGGGCATCTCGCCGCCTGCCGCCGCACCACCGCCGCGGATCGCCGACAGGGCGCCGATCGCCGTGAACATCAGCGCCGCCGTGGTGACCCGCACCGCGGCCGAGGCGATCGGGTCGGCGCCCGCCGCCATCACCGGCTTGGCGATGATCGAGCCGGCAGCCTGCCCGACCGCCGCAAGCAGGCAGACCGACACGCCGGCCAGCAGGCTGCCCTGGATCGCCTCCCAGCTGTGGGTGGAGCCGGAGCGCAGAGCCACCGCCAGCATCACCCCCAGCGTGACCAGCGCCACGCCCAGGACGGTCCAGGGCCCCAGCGCCTCTCCCAGCAGGGCGTAGGCGAGCAGGGCGGTCAGCGGCGCGTTGGCGGCGTAGATCACCACGTTGCGGCGCGGTCCCAGCCGGCTGAGCGACCAGAACAGCGCCATGTCTCCCACCACGATCCCCAGCAGACCCGACAGAGCCAGCGTCAGCGCCGATCCCGTATCCAGCGTCTGCCAGCCGCCCATCAGCGTCGTGGCGATCAGCAGCGCGGTGGCGACGATGGTCAGCCGCACGCGGTTGAAGGCGATGGAGCCCAGCACCCGCACCGGTCCGATGGCGATCAGGCCGCCCGCGGCCCAGCACAGCGCCGCGCCCAGCGCGGCCATGTTGGCGATCATGATGGAAATACGGACCGTTTGTTGGAGATGGGGGGTTGAGAAGGGGGACCCGCACTCTACAGCCGCCGCACGCTGCCCGCGAAATGAGCAAGATGCATGGCCGGGCCGATCTTCCGTCCGTCCGCCGGAACCGCGCCCCTCCCCCTGCCGTTGATTCGGTCGGAACACGCCTCTTGTGGCATTGCCGATCCGAGGAGCACGCGACCGATGCGGACAGATTTCATGAGGCTTGGCACCGTCGCCCCCGTCGCCCCCGTCGCCCTCATCTTGGCGGCCGGGTTTCTCACCATCCAGCCGGCGGCGGCCCAGACGGGAGGAGCGGCCCCCGCGGGCTGCGCCGCGATGGTGGAGCAGTTCGCCGCCGACCAGCGCCTGTCGACCGAACCGCCGCCGGTCGCCGTTCCCGGCACCGCCGCGCCCGGCCTGTCCGGCTCCTCGCCGCGCGACGAGCAGGGGTCGGGCGTCAGCAGCGGAGAGCTGGCGCAATCCGGTGGCATGGTGGCTCCGCCCGCCGTCGGCGATCAGGCGGTGATCGAACCGCCGGCCATCGGCAGCAACATGCCGACCGCTCCCTCGGTCGGTCCGCAGGCCAATTCGCGCGCCACGCCGGACAGCGGTCCGGGTGGTTCCGGCGGGGGCGACGGGCTGATGGGGCAGGCGGCGCGGAACGCCCAGCTGGAATCGCTGGTGACCGCCGCCCGCAGCGCCGCCCGCGACGGCGACGAGACCCGCTGCATGAACAGCCTGAACGACGCCCGCCGCCTGTCGCGGACCGCCCCCGGCGGCCATGGCGGCTGATGGAGCCGGTTGCCCTGAACAGAGTCGAGGAGCGATGCATGACCTTCAGTCTTGGACCCTTTCCGCCGGCACCGCCGCGCGAGCCGTCCGTGCCCGACGAGCCGATGCCGGTGCCGGGCGATCCGTCGCGCCCGCCGCTGGGGGAGCCGCCGGGGCCGATCCCCGTTCCGCCGCGTGAGCCGCCGCCGGCACCGGACCGTCTGGCCTCGGACCAGTTGGCCCCGGACCAGTTGATGGACCGACTGATGGGCTGAGGCCAGCCCGTATGGCTTCACTTGTGTGATTTCATGGCCCGTCCGGCCTATTCGGAGCGGTCCCGACTTGCCAAGAGCGCCCGGACGGGCGATTTGTCAGGGGTTGGCGTCCACCGGTCCATAGATGGGCTGGCAAGGGCGCCGCTTCTGTTTGCCGGAGTTCGGGTTTCCCATGCACAATCAGCCGCCCCGCAGCCACGTCTATCGCCAGCCCAACGTCGTCGCCACCCAGGTGACGGCCACCGTGAAATGGTTCAACCCCGAACGCGGCTACGGCTTCGTCAAGGTCGGCGACAGCGGCAAGGACGCTTTGCTGCCGGCCTCGCTCGTCGTGCCCGCCGGCCACACCACCCTGCCGGACGGCGCCACCGTCGTCGTCGACATTGTCGAGGACCGCAAGGGCCAGCAGGTCAGCGTCCTGCATTCCGTCGACCTTTCCACCGCCGCTCCCGCCCGCCCGCAGGCGCGCGACCGCGGCTTTGGTGATCGGGGCGGCGATCGGGGATTCGGCGACCGTGGGAATCGCGGGTTTGGCGATCGTGGTCCCGGTGATCGTGGTCCCGGTGATCGCGGGTTCGGGGCGCGCCGCGATGCCGGCGGTCCGCGTGAGCGCAACTTCGGCGACCGCAACTTCGGTGATCGGGGCGGCGACCGCGGCGGCTTCCAAGGCCGTGGGCCGGATCGTGGCCAGGACCGGGGCTTCCAGGATCGTGGCCAGGATCGCGGCTTCCAGGACCGGGGCCCGCGCCGGCCGCAGGCCAGCGGCCCGACCAGTGAGGTGGGCGCGACCGTGAAGTGGTTCAACGGCGGCAAGGGCTATGGCTTCGCGCAGCCCGACGACGGCGGTCGCGACGTCTTCATTCCCGCCCGTGCGCTGGAAAGCGCCGGCCTGCGCGGTCTGGATGACGGGCAGCGCGTGCGCATGACCGTCCGCCAGGGCGAAAAGGGGATGGAAGCGGTCAGCATCAAGGTCGAGTGACCGCTTCCCCCGCTTCAATGCCGGCCGTCAGCTGTCCGACGGCACCGAGGATTGGCCCAGATGCGCCGCCGCTTCCCGCTGGTTGCGGGCGGCGACGTCATCCGGGACCGCCAACCCGGCTTCCGGGCTGTTGACATGGGGGCCGCCGGAGTTGCGGCGGTCCTCCTCCTCGATCTCGCGCGCGGCCTGCGCCCAATGGTCGAGATGGCGGTGGTCGGGCCGCCCTTCCTGTTCCCAAAGCTGATAGGCCCGTTCACGGACCCGCGGGTCGTTGGGACCCAGAGTGTGTTCCATGATGGTCGGCTCCAGTTGCTGAAGGGGGGCTGGTCAGGTCCGGTCCGGCTGGGAGGGGGAGGAAATCCGTTCCAGCGCGTCCTGAACCGCGCGGTCGTTCTTGGCATCGGTGGCAAGGTCGCCCAGCGAGACGATGCCGGTCAGCCTGTCGTTGCGGTCCACCACCGGCACCCGCCGGACCTGCTGGCCGGCCATCAGTTCGGTCACGCTGCCGACCGGGTCGTCCTCGTAGCAATAGCGCGGGTTGGCGGTCATCACCTCCGACACCTTGCAGCGGTCGGGCTGCTTCCCGGCGGAAATCGCCCGGACGGTGATGTCGCGGTCGGTCACCACGCCGATCAGATCCCGCCCGTCGCAGACGGGAAGGATGCCGACGTTCAACTGGTCCATCAATTGCGCGGCCCGGCGGATGCTGTCGTCGGGCCGTACCGTCTGCACGTCGCGGGTCATGATCTCGCGGATTTTCATGCGGGAGCTTCCTGGAACAGTGGCGGAGGGCACGGTGGCATCGGGCACAGTGGTGGAGAGGCGCGGTACTCCTGTCCCGTTCTCAACAGATGCGCCGGTCCGCCATCCCGCTCAACCTATCCAGTAGAGTGGATCCACCCCGAAGAGCAGGGGGTGCAGCATCAGCATGCCCCCATATGCGGCAAGTCCACCGGCCAGCCGCGCCGGTCCCATCTCCGCCAATCCGCGCAGCGCCCCGCGCCAGCCCTGCGGCCCCGCCAGCGGCAGAAGCGAGGTCTCCGCCCGGAAGGCGCGGCCGCCGGGGCTGCGGCGCAGCACGACCTCGTTCTTCACCAGCGCGAACAGGGCGATGGCCGCCATGGTGCCGAACAGCAGCACGCGGCGCCCGTCGCCGGTGGCGTTCAGATGGGCCAGCGCCCACAGCAGCAGCGCCAGGCTGCCCGGCGCGCGGGTCAGGCGGTAGACGCCGCGCGGCGGATTGGGCTCGCTCTGGCTGCCGAAGCGGGTGGTGACGCGGGCGACCAGAAGCAGGAAGACGATCGGCATCACCATGGCGACCAGCGGAGCCGCCCAGTCGAAGGGGGTGAACACCACCTCCCCGCCGTCGGCGGCACGGTAGGCCAGCACGAACAGGGCCAGCGTCAGCAGAGAGCCGACGGAATGGATCGTCGCGAAGCCGCCGCGGCCGAGCCGGGCGATCAGGGCGGGCCGCACCCCCGGCCAGGACGGCAGGGCATGGCTGAGGAACAGCAGGGCGGCGGCGAGGGTGAGGGATGCGGTCATGATGGAGACACTAAACCGTGGACGAACGACTCACGCCTTGATTGGAGTCAAGAAGACGGGAAATGGGGAACGCCCGCAAGGCCCGCGCGGTTCACAGGTGGAGAACCGGCTCATCCCCCGACCCTTGTGGACACCATGACCGAGTGGATCATCCAGATCGTGCAGCAGTTCGGCTATCTCGGCATCTTCCTGATGCTGATCCTGGCCCGCGTGCTGCCGCCGGTGCCGGCGGAGACGGTGATCCCGCTGGCCGGCATGGGTGCCGCGACGGGGGAGTTCAACCTGCTGCTGGTGGCGCTGGCCGCCGGTCTCGGCTCGGCCGTCGGGGAACTGGTGTGGTACCTGCCGGCGCACTGGATGGGGCGCGAGCGGTTCGAGGCCTTCCTGCGCCGCCATGGCCATTGGCTGACTGTGAAGCCGGAGCAGGTCCACCGCGCCACCGAATGGTTCGCCCGGCGCGGCGGCCTCGCCGTGCTGCTGTGCCAGCCGCTGCCGGGGCTGCGCACGCTGATCTCCGTTCCCGCCGGGGCCTGCGGGCTGCCGATGGGGGTGTTCCTGCTCTATGCCGCCGCCGGTGCGGCGCTGTGGTCGCTGGTGCTGGCCGCCACCGGCTATCTGGTGCGGGTGGGCTTCCCCTGGATTGCCGACTGGATGGTGCCGGCGACGCTGGTGTTGTTCATCGTCCTGCTGGGGACCTATGTGCTGCGGCTGGTCCGACATCGCCGCGAGAACCGTCGGGAGGAGCGCCGGGCGGCGCAGAGCGGCGTTTCGCGCGGCGGCGGCTGAGTTCCTGCGGAACCTTCACCCCGCTTTGCGCGTTTGAGGCGCGAGACATCCCCGAAAGGACATGGACCAGAAGGACATAGCCTTCCGGCCAGACCACGGTTTCCGGCGTGAAGCCCGATCCGAAAGGAACCGATCCGATGACCCGCAAATCCGCGAACCCGATCCGATGGCGAGCCGCCGCCGTGCTGTCGGCGGCGCTGGGCATGGCCGCCTGCGCCTCCGACGTGCCGCCGCCCACCGCCCAGCTCGGCGCCGCTTCCCAGGCGGTGCAGGAGGCCGAGCGCGCCAACGCCCTGCAATACGCTCCCGTCGCGCTGCAGAGCGCCCGTGACAAGCTGGCCGCCGCCGACAAGGCGATGCGGGCCGACGAACGCACCCGTGCCCGCCGTCTGGCCGAGGAGGCCCGCGTCGATGCCGAACTGGCGACGGTGACCTCGCAGCGCGCGGTGACGCAGCAGGCCGCCACCGCGGTCCGCAAGTCGGCGATTCCCAACGCCCCGCAATCGGCTGCCGCGCCGAACGCGGCGCCGGTCTACAGCGGGTCGAGCTATGGCACGTCCGGTTACGGCGATTCCAACCTGAGCGGCTCCAGCTACGGGGCTCCGGCCACCGTTCCGAATGCCGTTCCGCCGGCCGTTCCGCCCGCGCCGGCCGGCTCCCTCGGCACCAATGGCGGCACGAGCGGCGGCAACAGCTGGGGCTACAGCTATCCGGAGGTGCGTCAATGACCGCGTTCGCTCCCCGCACCATCCTCGTGCTGGCCGGGCTGGGCCTCGGGCTCGCCGGTTGCGCCACCCAGCCGACCGACAGCGCCGCCCTGACCCAGGCGCGCCAGGACTACAGCCTCGCTGCCGCCAATCCGCAGGTCGCCGGCAACGCTCCGCTGCAGCTGCGCGATGCCGAGCAGGCGCTGCGCCGGGCCGAGGCGCTGCGCGACCAGGGCGCCGACGCCGCCGAGGTCGACCATCAGGCCTACATCGCCAGCCGCCGGGTGCAGATCGCCCAGGAGACGGCCGGGGTGAAGGGCGCCCAGACCGTGGTCGCCAACGCCGACACCTACCGCCTCCAGGCCCGCAACACGGAGCTTGAGCAGCAGCTGCGCGACCTGCAGGCGCAGCGGACCGAGCGCGGGCTGGTCATGACGCTGGGCGACATCCTGTTCGCCACCGGCCGGGCGGAGCTGACCCCCGGCGCCTATGACCGGGTCGACCGGCTTGCCCGCTTCCTGCAGGCGCAGCCCGGCCGCACCATCCGGATCGAGGGCCACACCGACAACACCGGCAGCGACGCCACCAACCTGCGCCTGTCGGAGGCCCGCGCCAATGCCGTCCGCGACGCGCTGACCGCCCGCGGCGTCTCGCCGTCGCGCATCGTCACCCAGGGGATGGGCGAGGCGCAGCCGGTCGCCAGCAACAGCAACGACGCCGGCCGCCAGCAGAACCGCCGCGTCGAGATCGTCATCTCCGACGACGGCAGGGTGGCGGAGACGCGGTAAGCGTCAGCCACTCCCATCCAGCCCCCCGCGCCGGCGTCAGTCGCGCGCGGGGTGTTTTTTTGCCTGCATGGACCGGAAGACGCCCCAGGCTCCGGTGGCCATACCGACCGTCAGCAAGGCCGCGGCGCCGGCGCGCAGGGCGGAGCGCGGCGGCGAGGGCAGGCGCTTCCACGGCGCCCAGGCCTCCTCCGGATCGTCCGGGTCGGCGATGCGCAGGGCGGCGAAGGCCTGTTCGGTCAGGCTGGGATCGCTGGCCGGCAAATCCGCCAGCCGCCGCCCGGACGGCCGGCGAAGCCGGTCGATGGCGCCGACCATACTGCCGGTCTTCGCAATCTCCACCTCCAGCCGATCCTGCCCGATGCCCAGATGCTCGGCCAGCAGGCGGTTGCGCACACCCTCGATCGCGGCCTTCGCCCGGTCCCGTTCCGGTCCGTCCTCCTGCGGCGCTTCGATGGTCAGGTCGCATTCGGTGTCGTAGCCCATCGACCGGTTGTTCAGGTTGGAAGACCCGATGCGCAGCAGCCGGCCGTCGACCGCCACCACCTTGGAATGGACGATCACCGGCCGGCCCTGCTCCGTCACCGGGGTCAGGGCGCGCAGCCGGCCGAAGTGGTCGGCCTCGCGCAGGCAGCGCAGGGCGACCGCGCGCGGCGTGTCCATCGCCATGCGGTCGAACCAGCTCGGACTTTCCATCGACACCACCAGCACCACCTCCGGCCCGTCGGGTTCGGCCAGACGGCGGGCCAGCGCCTCGGCGACGCGGGCGGAGGCGAAATACTGGTTCTCCAGATAGATCGTCCGCTCCGCCGCGGCGATGGCGGCAAAGGTCAGCGCCTCGCTCTCGCGGATCGCCGGATGGCCGTCGGTTGCCGGCACGGTGCGCGACACGCCGACCTGCGCGTCGGTCAAGACCGGGTGGGCACAGTCGGGCAGGGGGCAGTCCGGCCAGGGATCATGATCGGAAGACTTTACATCGGGGGGAGGGCAGGGCTCCAGCGCCTCGCCGGTGGCGTTGCGCCAGCGCTCCCGCGCCAGTGCGCCGAGCGCGCGGGCGGCATCGCCGTCGACCATCATCATCACGTCGTGGCGCGGGCCATAGGGTTCGCCGTTCGGACAGCGGCGGCGCGGGTCGTCGTCGCGATGCTCCGACGTGTCCCAGCGGTCGAAGGAGAAGTCGATCCCGCCGCAGAAGGCCAGCGCATCGTCGATCACCAGCAGCTTCTGGTGCTGGGCGGCGCCGACCGGCAGCTCGCCGTCCAGCCGGGCGGTCAGCCGGTAGCCGGTGTTGCGGTCCAGCCGTTCCAGCGGTTCGTGCGGGTGGTCCAGCGCGATGGGAAAGGGCATGTCCCATTTCAGCGCCCGCACATGCAGGCCGGGACGCGACCGCATCAGCCGGGCGAGGAAGCGGCCCAGCGTCTCCGGGCTGTCGGGATCGAGGCGCATGCGCGGGTCGATGTCCCAGCCGACCAGAAGGATCGACTGCCGCGCCCGCTCCATCGCGGCGCGGGCGGCGACGAAATAGTCGGCGCCGTCGACCAGCACCGCCACCCGCCCGGCCCGCTCGGTCCGCCAGCAGGTGAGGCCGGGGCGGAGCACCGGGCCGGTTGCCGGCTGCGGCGGTTCGGGCTGGAAAGACGCAGGTTCGGAGGTGTCGGCGGGTAGGGCTGAGGAATTGAGCTTCATCGGGACACGTCGACAGTGTGGGCGGCGGCATTGCGGGCGGCATCCGGCGCGAAGACGCGCATCGGAAGGAACGCCCGGGACCGTCCGCCTCGCGGCTTGAACCACGGTGGGGCCCCGATGTTCCCGTTTCGCCGGCGGGGCGTCCGTATCTCGCCGAAGGAGACCGCTTCGGTACGCTTTTTGTCACCGGCTTCCCAAAAAAGAAGAGACGAAGACCGCAACCAAGTCAGTGCTGCCCTGTTCTAAACCGATGAAAGACGCGAGGCCTGGGCCGGAAGTCGCGAGGCGGCTAAAGGCGCGGCAGTCGCCCCGTTTTGAAAGACGCCCAAATGCGAGGCGTTGCCACCATGAAGGAGTTCGAGGATGCGTAACCTGATGATCGGCGCCGTTTCTGCGGTTCTCCTGATGGCCGCACCGGCCATGGCCCAGACGGCTCAGTCAGAGAGCCCCGGCGCCGTCAAGAGCAGCGGCGCCTACGACACCGCCCCGAGCACCAGCAGCGGCTACACCGGGCCGGACGGCGTCGTCCGCACCCCGCCGGGCGCAACCACCTCGCCGTCGGCCGGTTCCTCGACCGGCGGTGTGGACATGCCTGGCACGTCCGGTTCGTCGGGCACCTACAGCAACGGCTCGGGTTCGTCGATGCCGGGCGTGACCACCGCGCCGTCGGGCATGGGCAACAACACCGGCAGCAACATTCCGCGCGACAACCAGACCGCCACCGGCACCCACTGCCCGCCGGGCACCCCGAACTGCGGCCCGGACCAGGGCGGCAGCCAGTAACCTTCCGCATCGCGGCAGTCACCGCGGGCGCCCCGGAGCCATCCCTCCGGCGGCGCCCGCGTCGTTTTGGACGTCGCTGAAGGCCCGTGAAGGGTGATGCGACGCAAGTGCGCCGTCAGCCGCCCGCCGTCAGCCGGATGCGCGGACCGAACGGCGGGGCGGAACCTCCACGAATTCGTCCAGCGGAGCGGTGCCGGCGGCGGTGGCGACCAGACGGCGGAACAGCGCCTGCTGGCGGTTGTCGGCGACCAGATATTCCGGATGCCATTGCACGCCGATCAGGAAGGGCTCGTCCGGCGCCTCGATGCCCTGGACGACGCCGGCCCGTTCGCGGGCGACGACGCGCATCCCATCGCCGACACGGTCCACCGATTGGTGGTGCAGGGCGTTTACCCGGCATTCGGCGATGCCGAGGATGCGGTAGAGCCGGCTGTCCGGCTCGATCCAGATGCGCTTGCGCGGCAGCACGGTGCGCATGTGCGGCGCCTCCTCGTACACCTCGTGGATGTCGATGTGGAGCGAGCCGCCGCGGTGGACGTTGATCATCTGCGAACCGCGGCAGATGCCCAGTACCGGCAGCGCGATCTTCGCCGCGCAGTCCAGCGCCCGCATCTCCAGCCGGTCGCGTTCGGGATCGATGCGGATTTGCGGGCGGGCGGATTCGCCGTAGAGCGAGGCGTCGATGTCGTCGCCGCCGCCGACCACCAGCGCGTCCAGCCGGTCGATGGGAAAGGGTGAGTCGGCCGTGATGCGGACCGACGAGGCACCGGCCCGCCACAGGGCCAGCCGGTTGGCCATGGCGGCGATGCGGCTGCCATGGATCGAGGCGGTGATGCCGACCAGCGGCCGGGATCTGCCGACGATGGATGCCATGGCGATCCCCTCAGCCCGCCTGACGGGCGGAGTCGTCCAGGGCGCCGTCCTGGCCGGCGACCCTGCCCAAATTCGGATTGCCGGGATTCGAATTGCCCAGAGTCGGATTGCCGGCGAGCAGGGCGTCGATGCGCTCGGCCCAACCGTCCAGCTGCTGCGCCTCGGCCGCCCGGCGGTAATCGGTGCCGAGACCGTCCAGCAGGGCGCGGTCGGCGGCGAGCCGCTCCACCGTCACCCAGCGGTTCCAGTCGGCGGCGAGCGACCAGCCGGGGTCGCTGAGCCGCGCGTTGGGCAGCCGGTAATGGAAGGTCGGGCGCGGGCGGATATGCGGATCTTGCATCGCCGCGGCCAGCCGGTCGCGGTCGAGATGGGCGAACAGCGGGAACAGGTCCAGCTCGCGGTTGCGGGTCGGGTTGTCGGCCAGATAATCGTCGATCAGCCCGCCGAGATCGGGACGGTATGCCGGATCGACCACCTTGGCGGCGTACGGCGTCGGGAAGGCGGCGATGAAGCCTGACAGCCGCCGGGTGACGTCGACGCGGATCTCCCGGCGCAGCCAGGGGGCCAGCAGCAGGAAGGCCTTCAAGGTGTCCAGCAGGTAGTCGGCGTCGGTCCGCGCCACCTCCGGATTGAAATGCAGGCCGAAGGCGAAGAGCGGGCTGGCCTCCGTCCCGGCGGCGCCCAGCGCGCGCAGGCGGGCGACCATCTCCTCCAGCTCCGGCATCTGCTCCACCGTCACCGGCGGCGCGGCGATCTCGAAGGGCATCACCAGGCTGCCGATGTTGCCCCACAGCGGACGCAACGGGTCGAGCACCGCCGCTCCCCCCTTGCCGCTGTGGGCGGAGCGCATGTCCAGCTCCACCGTGAAGTCGCCGAGCCGGGTGCCCGTCACCAGACATCGGTGCGGGTTCTCGACGGCGACCGTCCCGCCGAACAGCCGGTGCACGCAGGCTGCGGCCGACGGCGCGTCCAGGTCGGCGAATTCAAGTTCCACCCCCACACGGCGCGGCGTGCCCTGGGGAGTGGTGCGGAGCGGGGGGAGGAGGAAGGGTGTGGTCATTGCAAGCCTTCAACAGCGCATTCCGCACGCTGTTCCCTGACCGGAACCTTGGCGCAAATTCGGGGCGGGGGAAGTTGCGGATCATCGCGCAGGTGAGAAATCAGGGCAGAAACGCGGGCATACCCCTTTCGACGATAGCCGTCCGATGGTGGTATGTTTGGAGTTTAGATATTAATGTCGCTCGATTACCGGCACTTTAGAGAAAATCTGCCGACTTTCGTTCATGTCCTTCCGTTTATGCTGTGCTGCAGTTCTCTAAATTAACCGGCGCTTAACCATAAGTGCGTTAGCGATAGACACGCGGCACGGTGGCGCATCTGGTGTTCCATCCGGTCGGCTTCGCGGAGGAGCCTCGTCTACGCCATGACCCTTCTGGCACGCCTCTTCATCCTGGTCCTGCTTGCGGTGCTTCCGGCGATCGGGATCCAGATCTACAGCGTGCTCGAACAGCGGGCGGAGCGCGAAGCCGATGTCACGCTTCAGGCCGAGCGGCTGCTGCGTCAGGTGGAAAGCGAGCATTTCCGCATCATCGACAGCGCACGTCTGATGGTCACCGCAATCACCGAGACGCGCTTCCTGCGCCGGGGCGAGATCGAGAACTGCCAGCCCTATCTGGAACGGCTGGCCGTCCGCTCCGCCGATTACCGCACCCTGTCGGTCACCGACGGCGAAGGCCGCATCCTGTGCAGCGCCGATCCGTCGCGCATCGGCGCCTCGCTGGCGGCCCAGCCGCATTTCCGCCGGGCGATGGCCCAGGGGCGCTTTTCCGTCGGCGAATGGACGATCACCCATTCCGGCGACACCGGCGGGGAATTGCCGGTCGCGGCTCCCTATGCCGATTCCGAAGGCCGGCGGGCCGGGGTGGTCGCCCTGTCGCTCGACGTGTCGCGGCTGGCCGCCATGTTCGCCGCCCGCCCGATGCCGGAGAACACCACCCTGACCGTCGCCGACCGGTCCGGCACAATCCTGGTGAAGCTGCCGGGCACCCAGGGCCGCGCCGGCGAACGGCTGCCGGACGGCTATCTGTCGCTGCTGTCGGACAGGGAGGCCGGTGTGGCCATGCTGCCCGGGCTGGACGGCGTGTCGCGCATCCTCGCCTACTCCCCGCCGTCCGCCGGCATCCGCGACCTGTTCATCAGCGTCGGCGTCGACCGCGGTGCCGCCATGGGGGTGGTGGACCGCGCCACCCGCGACGGACTGCTGATGACCCTGTCCGGCTTCCTGGTCGCCGCCGCCGCCGCCTGGATCGGCGGCACCCTGTTCATCCGCCGTCCGGTCGACGCACTGGTCTCGGCCGCCCGCGACTGGAGCGAGGGCAAGACCACCACCCGCGTCAAGCTGTCCGACCGTTCGTCGGAGATCGGCCAGCTCGGCCACGCCTTCGACACGATGGCCGACCGGCTGGAGGCGCGGGAAGCCGCGCTGCGCCAGTCGGAGAGCCACATCCGCGCCGTGCTGGACGCGCTGCCGGCTTTCGTCGGCGTGCTGACGCCGGACGGGGCGGTGGCCCAGGTCAACCGCGTCGCGGCCGATGCCGCCGGGCTGCCGGCCGCGCGCATCGTCGGCCGTCCCTTCGACGAGATCTGCTGGCTGTCCTTCGACGAGGCCGGACGCGAGCGGCTGCGGCAGGCGCTGGCGCTGGGGGCGGGCGGCCGCTCCTCCCGCTTCGACGCCGGGCTGCGGCTGGCGCTGGGGCGGGAGTCGGCATCGCGGGAGATGGCCCAGCGCGAGATGGTGGTGGACGTCAACCTGACCCCGATGGTCGACGCCGACGGCCATGTCACCCACCTGATCGCGACGGGCATCGACATCACCGAGCGCAAGCGCACCGAGGAGGCGCTGCGCGTGGCCGAGGAGCGGGTGCGCACCGGCCTGCGCAATTCCGGCGTGGTGGTGTTCAACCAGGACCAGGATTTGCGCTACACCTGGGCGCATTCGGAGTGGCTCGGCGTCGCTCCCGACGCGCTGATCGGCCGCACCGACACCGACCTGACCGACCATGGCGAGGATGCCGACGGCATCATGGCGCTGAAGCGCCGCGTTATGGAGAGCGGTGTTGGCGCTCGGGAAGAGGTGCGCATCCGCTGCAAGGGCGAGGACCGCTTCTTCGACCTGACCGTCGATCCGCTGCGCGACCCCTCCGGCCGTGTGGAGGGCGTCACCTGCGCCGCCGTCGAGGTCACCGACCGCAAGAAGGCCGAGGCCGAACTGCGCCGTGCGCGGGAGGAGGCGGATCAGGCCAACGAGGGCAAGTCGAAGTTCCTCGCCGCCGCCAGCCACGACCTGCGCCAGCCGGTGCAGTCGCTCTACCTCTTCACCGCGGCGCTGAGCGACCGGCTGCAGGGCAATCCGGCCCTGCCGATCCTCGACAACATCCGCCAGGGGCTGGACACGCTGAAGACCCTGCTGGACGGTCTGCTGGACATGTCGCGGCTGGAATCCGGCAAGATCGTCGCCACCCCGGTCGAGGTGCGGCTGAACCAGCTGCTCGGCCGGCTGGTCGCCGAATACGGACCGCGCGCCGCCCAGAAGGGGCTGGAACTGCGCGCCGTGCCGACCCGCGCCTGGGTCCGCACCGATCCGGCCCATCTGGAACGCATCCTGCGCAATCTGGTCGAGAACGCGCTGCGCTACACCACCAAGGGCAAGGTGCTGCTGGGCTGCCGCCGCACCCCGTCCGGCATGCGGGTGGAGGTGTGGGATACCGGCAGCGGCATCCCCGCAGACCGGCTGGAGGACATTTTCGAGGAGTTCACCCAGTTGGGCGAGCGCAGCGAACGCGGCCTCGGCCTTGGGCTGGCCATCGTCAAGCGCCTGTCGCGCCTGCTCGGCCATCCGGTGACGGTGCGCTCGTGGGAGGGCCGGGGCTCGGCCTTCGCGGTTGAGCTGCCGCGGGTGATCCTTGGCACTCCCAAGAGCAACTCCCGGAGCACGCCGCGTCCGGCCGGTGGCACCGCCGTCGCCGCGGCGACGCTGGCGCGCCACTCCGTCGCCAACGATGCCGCGGCCAACGCCGCCGGCAACGACCGCGGGCAGGCGATCAGCGCCATCGCCAACGCCTTCGGCGGCGGGCGGAGCGGCGGCGGGGCCGCGAAGGCGGGAGCGGCGACGATAGCCGCCCCGGCCGCCAACGGGGCCACTGGGGCCAAGGGCATGGTGCTGGTGATCGACGACGAGGCGATCATCCTGCTCGGCCTCAAGGCGATCCTGGAGGGTTGGGGCTATGACGTGCTGACCGCCAAGTCGGGCGATCAGGCGCTGGAACGGCTGCGCGCCGACGGCCGCTGCCCGCAGATCGTGCTGGCCGACTACCAGCTCCAGCAAGGGCGCACCGGTCCGGAGGCGGTGAGTGCCGTTCAGACCATGCTGGGCCAGACGATCCCCGGCATCATCTTGACCGGCGACACCAGCACCGAACGGCAGGAGGAGGCCGAGCGCCGCGGTTTCCGCATCCTGCACAAGCCGGTCTTCCCCAACGACCTGCGCCGCATGATGGCGAGCGCCGGGGCGGCGTGAGGGTAGGGCGGAGGTTGGTCAGCCGGCCTCCGCCACGAAGGCGTCGAAGAACAGCCCGGCGGTCTCCTGATTGGCGTGGCGGCGCGACAGCTGATAGCTCAGTTCGAGGATGTTCGCTTCCGGGACATGGCGCTGCACGAACAGCTTGCGGACCAGCAGCGTCGCAGCCAATTCCTGAATGAGGTGGAAGTGGCTGTTGTCCCAGGCCTCTTCCTTGAAGTGGACGATCTTGAAGCGGCTCAGCCGGAAAGCGAGGACTCCGGCGATCTTGCCGTGACTGACGCCGCGAGACTTGGAGCGCCGGGCAAGCATCGCACGGATATCGATTTCCGCTTCCTTCACGGCGAGCGCCAGTTCACGGTCGCTGTATTCGATGTGCTTTTGCGAAAGACCGAAAACGCCGCAGGCCTTCCATAGGAAGCTTACATACTCGGAGAAGATCCTGGACCAGACATCGTTGGAAAAGGAGAACTCCGGTAACGCTGGATCGCCATCGATCATTCGGTGGGAATCCCCAGCAGCCGCCGATAGGCGTTCACGTCCACATCGTCGTCCTTGGGGGCCTTGCTGACCAGCGCGTCAAGCTCTTCGCTCGTCCGGATGCCGTGGTTCAGGCACACCTCGCCGCGGGTCTCGCGATACTTCATCATCCGTTCAATGGATTCCGCGAGCAGTTGCGGGTTGTCCATGACGTCCTGCAGGTTGGGCATAGTGCGATCAACCCATGTTTGACCGCCCAGATGCAGGTCGGAACCGCATCCAGGGCCGGGTTGGTGATGGCCGTTCGGCCGAAATGCGAAGCGACCGGGAATTCCCGATCGCTCTTCACATTTTCTAGTTCGGCAAGGCGGCACCCGTCAAGGAAGAAGAGAACAGGCGCCGCCCAACCAAGACTCCGGCCCGTGTGACATTCGCTCACGAATAAAATGGCAAATGCCGCGCATGCACGATCACTTCGCCAGATTCCGCAGCACGAAGTTCAGAACGCCGCCATTCCTGTAATACTCCACCTCGTCCAGCGTATCGATGCGCAGCAGCAGCGGGTAGGTCTCCACAGTGCCGCTGGCGCGGGTCAGGGTCAGGGTGACGTCCTTGCGCGGGCGCAGATCCTGTTCGATGCCGGCGATGTCGAAGGTCTCCGACCCGTCCAGCTTCAGGTCGGCGCGGGTGACGCCGTCCTTGAACTGCAGGGGAAGAATGCCCATCCCGACGAGGTTGGAGCGGTGGATGCGCTCGAAGCTCTCGGCGATCACCGCGCGGATGCCCAACAGGCGGGTGCCCTTCGCCGCCCAGTCGCGGCTCGACCCCGTGCCGTATTCCTTGCCGGCGACCACCACCAGCGGCACGCCCTCGTCGGCGTAGCGCATGGCGGCGGTGTAGATCGGCAGCCGCTCGCCCGACGGGTAATGCTTGGTCTCGCCGCCTTCGACGCCGGGGATCAGTTCGTTGCGGATGCGGATGTTGGCGAAGGTGCCGCGCATCATGACTTCATGGTTGCCGCGGCGGGCGCCGTAGCTGTTGAAGTCCTGCGGACGGACCTGATAGCTCAGCAGATACTCGCCGGCCGGGCTCGTCTTCTTGATCGAGCCGGCGGGGGAGATGTGGTCGGTGGTGATCGAATCGCCCAGCACCGCCAGCGCCCGCGCGCCGCGCACATCCGACACCGGGTCCGGCGTCTTGGTCAGGCCGCTGAAGAAGGGCGGCAGCTTCACGTAGGTGGAGCCCTCCTGCCACTGGTAGGTCTGGCCCTCCGCCGTGGCGATGGCCTGCCACTGTTCCGGACCCTTGAAGACGTCGGAATAGCGGCTGCGGAACATCTCGGCGGTCAGCGAGGCGTCGATGGCGTCCTGCACCTCGCGGTTGCTCGGCCAGATGTCCTTCAGATAGACCGGGCCCTCGGTGCCGGTGCCGATGGGATCCTTGGTCAGGTCGATGTTCAGGTTGCCGGCCAGCGCATAGGCGACGCACAGCGGCGGCGAGGCCAGATAGTTGGCGCGGGTGTGCGGGTTGACGCGGCCTTCGAAGTTGCGGTTGCCCGACAACACGGCGCCGACCACGAGGTTGCCTTCCTCCACCGCCGCGGCGATCGGCTCCGGCAGCGGGCCGGAGTTGCCGATGCAGGTGGTGCAGCCATAGCCCACGATGTTGAAGCCGATGCGGTCCAGATAGGGCTGCAGCCCGGCCTTGGCGAGATAGTCGGTGACCACCTGCGATCCCGGCGCCAGCGAGGTCTTGACCCACGGCTTCTGCTTCAGCCCCTTTTCCACCGCCTTCTTGGCCAGCAGGCCGGCGGCGACCAGCACCGCCGGGTTGGAGGTGTTGGTGCAGGAGGTGATGGCGGCGATGACGACGGCACCCTGTTCCAGGCTGTAGTCGGTGCCCTTCACCGGAACCGCCTTCTTGGGATCGTCGGCCTTGTAGGCGTCGGTCATGTCCTTGGCGAAGCCCTGGGCGATACCCGACAGGGCGACGCGGTCCTGCGGACGCTTGGGGCCGGCCAGCGACGGCTCCACCGTGGCCATGTCCAGTTCCAGCACCTCGGTGAAGACCGGGTCGGGGCTGCCCGGCTCGCGCCACATGCCCTGGGCCTTGGCATAGGCCTCGACCAGCGCCACGCGGTCGGGGTCGCGGCCGGTGAAGGTCAGGTAGCGGATGGTCTCGGCGTCGATCGGGAAGATGCCACAGGTGGCGCCATATTCCGGCGCCATGTTGCCGATGGTGGCGCGGTCGGGCAGCGTCATGCTGTCCAGCCCCGGACCGAAGAACTCCACGAACTTGCCGACCACGCCCTTCTTGCGCAGCATCTGGGTGACGGTCAGCACGAGGTCGGTGGCGGTCATGCCCTCCTTCATCCGGCCGGTCAGCTTGAAGCCGACAACCTCGGGGATCAGCATGGAGATCGGCTGGCCCAGCATCGCGGCCTCCGCCTCGATGCCGCCGACGCCCCAGCCCAGCACGGACAGGCCGTTGACCATGGTGGTGTGGCTGTCGGTACCGACCAGCGTGTCGGGATAGGCGACCGGCTTGCCCGACGGGTCGTTGTCGGCCCACACCACCTGCGCCAGATACTCGGTGTTGACCTGATGGCAGATGCCGGTGCCCGGCGGCACGACGCGGAAATTGTCGAAGGCCTTCTGGCCCCAGCGCAGGAAGGCGTAGCGTTCCAGGTTGCGCTCGAACTCCAGGTCGACGTTCTTCTGGAAGGCGTCGTTGCCGCCGAAATAGTCGACCATCACCGAGTGGTCGATGACGAGGTCGACCGGTACCAGCGGGTTGATCCTCGTCGGGTCGCCGCCCAGCGACGCCATCGCCTCGCGCATCGCCGCCAGATCGCAGACCGCCGGCACGCCGGTGAAGTCCTGCATCAGCACGCGCGCCGGGCGATAGGCGATTTCACGATCGGACCGCTTGTCGACCAGCCATTGGGCCACCGCCTTCACGTCGTCGACGGAGACGGTGCGCCCGTCCTCGAACCGCAGCAGGTTTTCCAGCAGCACCTTCATGGAGAACGGCAGCCGCGACAGATCGCCGAGACCCGCCTGTTCGGCGGCCTTCAGGCTGAAATAGTCGTAGCTCTTGCCGCCGGCGGTGAGGGAGCGGCGGGTCTTGAGCGAATCCTGACCGGTGAAGGTGGTCACGGGAAGCCTCCTTGGCGTTTGGGTCGGGCGTGCGCCTTGGTCGGCGCTTGGGAGAGCGCTTCGGTTACGGTCCAGGTGATGACGGTCCAAAGGACGATCGGTCAAATGACCCTAAAGTTCGTCCGAAAGACTGGGGCAGCCGCGCGGGCGCCCCTACATCATGCAGGCAAGATGTAGGGTGAAGCCCCGGCAGATCAAACGCATGACTCCAAGAAAGCGCCAGCATGGGCGTGGTTGACGGATGGCATGCCGTCAGCTCCCTGACGGGCGGCGACGGGGCTGTCCCCATCCATCATCCTATGACGTCTCTGCGGACTCGTTCTTTACTCATATGAACATTGAGCGCATCACGCCGGCTTCATCGCCACATAGCGGACGAAGCGCAGGCCGCTGCCCAGCACGCGCAGCCGAGCCCACCACAGCGCAAGCTCCCGCTTCAGCGCCGCCAGCACCGGCGCCGGCGGGGGTACGGCGTTCGCCAGCGTGTCGGCCAGCGTCCGCACCCGGTCGATGATGTGGCGGCGGTGCAGCTGGGTCAGGTCCTCCGAAATACGGAGGTCGAGGTTGCGCTGGGTCAGCTCGTCGGCCATGCGGGTGGCGGTCCATGGATAGACCTCCATCGGCTCCTCCTCCCGCCAGCTGTTCCAGGCGTCCCAGGAACCGGGAGTGCCGTCGATCACGTAATCGAACAGGGCGATGCCGCCCTTGGGCTTCACGCAGTCGCTGACGCGGTCCAGGAACAGCTCCTTGTCGCGCAGCCGGTGGACGATGCGGTCGGCCATCACGAGGTCGAAGCTGCCGGCCTGGTTGAAATGCTCCGGGTCGTAGTGGGCGACCGGCGCCTTCTTCGACAGGCCCAGCGCCTTCGACCGGTCCATCGCCAGCTTCGCCAGCAGCGGCGACGGCTCCAGCCCGGTAACCCAGGTGTCGCAACTCTCAACGAGCGCGCGGGCGGTGCCGCCGAGGCCGGCCGACAGGTCCAGCACGCTTTTGGCAGGGTTGAGCCCGAAGGAGCGGACGGAGTCGACCATCCACGCCGCCTCTTCCGGCCCGATCATGTCCTGGCCCCACAGAAGCTGCGCCCCCTCGCTGCGCGCCGGCGACCAGACGGGTTCGCCGTGACGGTCGAGTTGCATCAGCGCCAGCCGGTCCAGCTCCGGATTGCCGTCGACCGCCGCCGGGCCGGACGATGCCGCAGGCAGGATGGCGCTGCCGACCGCCTCCACTGGTCCGGGATGACGCCGCTCCGCCAAGTTACACAGGTCAGCCCGGTGCGAAACGCGGGGCAGCCGAGACAGGTCATAACCCTCCCACCAGGCGGCCAAACGGATGCGCCAATCGGGGTTACGCCACCGCTCCAAATCCTGCGGACTGATCTGCGGAACCACGCATCTGCCCTTTCCAGGTCGTTGGGCGGAACATCAATCCAACCCTTGTGGGGTGTGACATAGGCATTCGACGCTGTGATTTAGAAGTAGGTGCGACGCATTTGTCTGTCAAGAAACCATTATTTAACGATTTCGACTTCGTTTTCCTCAATTGTTGGAAAATTTTACGGGTTTTTGTCTGTAGGCCTGCTGTGTGCGGGCATTGCGGCAGAGGGGCTGTCTCACTATACTCCGGCCGCAACCGACGGAGGGGGCTTCGCGTGCCGATCGAATCCGGTGAGTCCACCGGCAATCCCTGGACCGTGCTGACCAGCACGACGAAATACGAAAACGCCTGGATGGAGGTGGTCGAACACAAGGTTCTGACCCCGAAGGGCGCCCCGGGAATCTACGGCGTCGTCCATCCCCGCAGCATCGCCACCGGCGTCGTGCCGATCCACGACGACGGGACGGTGACGCTGGTCGGCCAGTACCGCTTCCCGTTGAAGCAATACAGCTGGGAAATCCCCGAGGGCGGCGGGCGCAAGGGTTTGGAGCCGCAGGAATCCGCGGCGCGCGAACTGCGCGAGGAGACCGGCCTGACGGCGCGGCGCTGGATGCCGTTGATGAAGCTGCATCTGTCCAACTGCATCACCGACGAGGTGGCTTATACTTTCGTCGCCTGGGGCCTGGAGCAGGGCGAGTCCGCTCCCGACGAGACCGAGGTTCTGGCGGTGCGCCGCCTGCCTTTCGCCGAGGTGATCGACATGGTGCTGGACGGCGCCATCACCGACGCCATGGCGGTCGCCAGCCTGCTGAAACTGCGGGTCCTGGCGGCGGAAGACGGGCTGCCCGAGGATCTCGCAAGCATTCTGCGCCTGTGACCTGCTTGCTTATCGGATCTCAATGACCGTCATTTCCGGCCACGCCGTCGCCATCGATTTCGAAACCGCCAACGAGACCCGCACCAGCGCCTGCTCCATCGGCGTCGCCTGGATCGAGGACGGGCGCGTGACCAGGACGGAGGAGCATCTGATCCGCCCGCGCGAGATGCGCTTCAACTCCTTCAACAGCGCCATCCACGGCATCCGGGAGGAGGACGTCGCCGACGCCCCGGAATTCCCGGAGGTGTGGGCGACCTTGCGCGAGCGGGTGCAGGGCCGGCTGATCCTGGCCCACAATGCCGCCTTCGACATCAGCGTGCTGCGCCACACCCTGACCGACTATGGTCTGGACTGGCCGGCCTGCGACTATCTCTGCACCGTCGTGATGGCGCGGCGCGCCTGGCCGACGCTGACCGCGCACCGGCTGAACCATCTGGCCGACTTCCTGGGGATCGCGCTGGACCACCACCATGCCGGCAGCGACGCCGAGGCCTGCGGCCGCATTGCGCTGGCTGCCGCGGCGGAGATGGGGCTGCGCGGCTTCGGCGAGATTTCCCGCACGGGGATCAATCCGGGCCGCATCGCCCCCGGCGGCTATTCCCCCTGCAAAGGCGGCAAGGCACCGCCCCGGCGTCCGCGCGTGGTGGTGTGAACGGTCGGCATCAGCCGGCGCTTTCCCGCTGCCGTTCCCTGCGCTAGGCTCCCGCTCCACCGTATGAAGGAGCGAGCCGCATGCTGTTCATGTTCCATTGCGTCGACAAGGCGGGTGCCGCCGATATCCGCGCCGCCAACCGTGCCGAGCATCTGGCCTATCTGGAGGCCAACGCCGACCGCATCTTCGTCGCCGGCCCGCTGCTGTCGGACGACCAGAGCGGCATGGTCGGCAGCCTGCTGATCGTCGAGTGCGCCGATGCCGCCGCCGCGCAAGCCTTCGCCGCCAGCGACCCCTATGCCAAGGCCGGCCTGTTCGACAGCGTGACGATCCGGCCCTGGCGCCGCGTCTACCCCAAGGCCTGAGCGGGAGAGCGCCGGCGATGGCCTACTGGCTGGTGAAATCCGAGCCGTTCAAATATTCCTGGGACCGCATGGTCGCCGACGGCCGGACCCATTGGGACGGGGTGCGCAATTACCAGGCGTCCAACAATCTGAAGGCGATGGAGGTGGGCGACCGCGCCTTCTTCTATCACTCCAACGAAGGGCTGGAGATCGTCGGCATCGTCGAGATCGTCCGCACCTATTATCCGGATCCCAGCGACGAGTCCGGCCGCTTCGGCATGGTCGACGTCGCCCCGGTGATGCCGGTGAAGACGCCCGTCACGCTGAAGCAGATCAAGGCCGACCCGCTGCTGCAGTCGATGGCCCTGGTCCGCCAGTCCCGCCTGTCGGTCTGCCCGGTCAGCGAGGAGGAATGGGCCCGCGTGTGCGATCTGGCGGGGGTCGGAGTGCCGGCTTGAGGGGGTGCTGCCGCATGCCCCCTCCCCGACCCTCCCCCGCCTTTGTGCGGTGGAGGGGACTACCGCCGCTTCGCAGAAGGCACCCTCTCCCGCCTTAGCGGGGGAGGGTCGGGGAGGGGGCAAACGCCGACACGCTCCCCACTCAATCGAAACAACTGCTACTCCGCCGCGTCCTGCATCGCCGCGCGGAAGTCGTTGGTCGCCTGCAGCATGCGCCGGGCGATGTCGGCCATCCCGGCGGCGGAGGTGGCGGTGAGGGGCGCGCCCAGGGCGTGCAGCGTGGCGTCGATGGCCGTCAGGCTGGTGCGGTCGGCCAGACCGGTCAGGCGGCCGGCGGTGTCGCCCGCTTCGGGAAGATCGTCCGCGTTGGTGGTGCTGGCCATTGCGATCCTTGCCGCCGATGATCGTTACCGTGATGCAGCAACTCTATAGCTGTCAGTCGGTTAAGGTCGGGTTAAGCAAGGGACTGTTCGTTACAGGGCCGACACGGCGCATGCTGCACCGCGGCGCGGCGGATGGTCGCGGCACGCGGTCGCCCATGATTCGGACCCGAACGGCGCCGAAACCTGCGTGCCTTGGTATGCTTGAGGAAGAAACAGTCTCGCGCTGCAAAATCAGCGACACAATCCTCCTTTGGTCGGGGGGCCTGCGGGGGCCGATTTGCTTGTTCGTCCCGCAACTTGTGTGGATAATGCCGCTCAATTCCGGGCGGCGGCCCGCCGCCCTGCAACATCTTCCGGCCAATTCGGAAGCACCACGGGGGAATCGCACTCATGACCGACAACAGCTTCTTTCCGGTGAAGCCCGAGATCGCGGCGACCGCCCACGTGAATGCGGAAGCCTATGCCCGCATGTACGAGCAGTCGGTCAAGGACCCCGAGGCATTCTGGGGCGAGCAGGGCAAGCGGCTCGACTGGATCAAGCCCTACAGCAAGGTGAAGGATGTCAACTTCAACGACGACGTCCACATCCGCTGGTTCCACGACGGCACGCTGAACGTTTCCGCCAACTGCATCGACCGTCATCTGGCGACCCGCGGCGACCAGACCGCGATCCTGTTCGAAGGCGACGACCCCGGCGTTTCCAAGGCCATCACCTATAAGGAGCTGCACGAGAAGGTCTCGCGCCTCGCCAACGTTCTGAAGAAGAACGGCGTCAAGAAGGGCGACCGCGTCACCATCTACCTGCCGATGATCCCGGAGGCCGCCTATGCGATGCTGGCCTGCACCCGCATCGGCGCCATTCACTCCATCGTCTTCGGCGGCTTCTCGCCCGACAGCCTGAAGGACCGCATCGTCGACTGCGACAGCCACTTCGTCATCACCTCCGACGAGGGCCTGCGCGGCGGCCGCAAGGTGCCGCTGAAGGCCAACGCCGACAAGGCGGTGGCCGGCGCGCCGATGGTCAAGCATGTGCTGGTCGTCAAGCACACCGGCGGCGACGTCGCCTGGACCGAGGGCCGCGACCTCTGGTACCACGAGGAGATGGACAGCGTCTCCGCCGACTGCCCGCCGGAAGAGATGAGCGCCGAGGATCCGCTGTTCATCCTCTACACCTCCGGGTCGACCGGCAAGCCGAAGGGCGTGCTCCACACCACCGGCGGCTATCTCGTCTATGCGTCGATGACCCACCAGTATGTCTTCGACTATAAGGACGGCGAGGTTTACTGGTGCACGGCCGACGTGGGTTGGGTCACCGGCCACAGCTACATCGTCTATGGCCCGCTCGCCAATGGCGCGACCACGCTGATGTTCGAAGGCGTGCCGACCTATCCGGACGTCTCGCGCTTCTGGCAGGTCATCGACAAGCACAAGGTCAACATCTTCTACACCGCGCCGACCGCCATCCGCTCGCTGATGCGCGAAGGTGAGGGCCCGGTCAAGAAGACCTCGCGCGCCTCGCTCCGCGTGCTGGGTTCGGTCGGCGAGCCGATCAATCCGGAAGCGTGGCTGTGGTACTACAATGTGGTTGGCGACGCCCGCTGCCCGATCGTCGACACCTGGTGGCAGACGGAGACCGGCGGCATCCTGATCACCCCGCTGGTCGGCGCCATCGGCCAGAAGCCGGGTTCGGCGACCAAGCCGTTCTTCGGCGTCCAGCCGGTCGTCGTCGACAACGAAGGCCAGATCCTGGAAGGCGAGACCGAGGGCAACCTCTGCATCGCCGATGCGTGGCCGGGCATGATGCGCACGGTCTACGGCGACCACGAACGCTTCGTCCAGACCTACTTCTCGACCTTCCCGGGCAAGTACTTCACCGGTGACGGCTGCCGCCGCGACGCCGACGGCTATTACTGGATCACCGGCCGCGTCGACGACGTCATCAACGTCTCCGGCCACCGCATGGGCACCGCCGAGGTCGAAAGCGCCCTGGTCGCCCACCCGAAGGTCGCCGAGGCCGCGGTCGTCGGCTATCCGCACGACCTGAAGGGCCAGGGCATCTACGCCTACGTCACCCTGAACGCCGGCGAGACCCCGACGGAAGAGCTGCGCAAGGAACTGGTCGCCTGGGTCCGCAAGGAGATCGGCCCGATCGCCTCGCCCGACCTGATCCAGTGGGCCCCCGGCCTGCCGAAGACCCGCTCCGGCAAGATCATGCGCCGCATTCTGCGCAAGATCGCCGCGAACGAGCATGACAGCCTGGGCGACACCTCGACGCTCGCCGATCCGGGTGTCGTGACCGACCTGATCGACAACCGCATGAACAACGGTTGATCGGCGGTAGGTTGATGGGAAGGGGGGCGCTCTGGTGGGGCGCCCCTTTTTCTATTGGAGTTGTTGGCTTTTTGCCCCCTCTCTAACCCTCCCCCACCTTCGGTGGGAGAGGGAACTCCACCGCTCTCGCGCTTAACTCCCTCTCCCGCGTTAGCGGGGGAGGGTTGGGGAGGGGGCAATCGCCAGCCGACGACTCCCCAAACCGCGAATGCCCTCAGCCCTCCGGCAGCACCAGCGGGGCGGCGGGGGAGATGGCGAAGGCGGCGGGGGAGGGGTGGCGTTCGGCGATCCGTTTGCGCGCGTCCTCCGCACTCTCGGCGGCGACGGCGTAGGTGCGGACGCCCGTCCAAGGGGCGTTGGCATCCAGCGCCTCCACCGCGACATACCACAGCGGCCCGCCGGACCGGGCGACGCGGTCGACGCAATGGAACTCCATCGGCGCCAGGGCGGAATCGTCGGTTATGGCGGACTGCAGGGACAGGATCTCGCCCTCGACCTCCGCCACTTCGTGGCGCAGGCCGGCCAGCGTTTCCTCCGCCTCCACCCGGCGGACGGCGGCGAGCTTGGCGTAATTGGCGTAGACGTCCAGCCGCTCCTTCAGCGCAGCGAGCTTCTCCGACTGCCGGCGGGCGCGGATGCCGAGGATCCGTTCGCCCAGCATGCCGACGCCAAGGCTGGTCACCGCCCCCAGCAGCCAAACGACGGTCATGGCGCGACGGCTCCAGCAGCGGCCTCTTCGTGCGCACCCTGGCTGGAAACGGTCACGCCCACCCCGTCGTGGAAGATGTTGCGGGCCAGCATCTGGGCCGCGGCGAAATCGCCGGCCCAGACCTGCGCCTCGTTCTCGAAGCGCCAGATGGCGGGATGGACCACCGCCTTGGCATCAGGGCGGGCGGTGAAGCCGGACGCCATCGCCAGCCGGAAGACGAAGCGGTTGCGTCCTGGTTCCGGCCGGCCGATCCCGTGGATGAAGCGGCGCGTGGTGGCGGCGCGCTTGCCGCCGCGGCGGTTGAGGATCAGTTTTTCGGTCGACAGCTCGACCAGCTTCGCCTTCATCGCCCCGATCTCTGCCTGCATGGCTTCAAGCTCGTTGGTCTGGCCTTCCAGGGAATCGCGTTCGGCGGCCAGGGTGGCGCCGCAGCGGCGGATCTGCCGGTCGGCCCGCAGGATCAAGGCACGGCGGATGCCCAGGAACAACAGAGTGGCGCCGATGCAGAACAGCGCCAGCAGCATCTCCGACGTCATAGGCGCCCGCTCCGCAAACCTTCC
This sequence comes from Azospirillum sp. TSH20, assembly GCF_003115935.1. Taxonomy (NCBI): domain Bacteria; kingdom Pseudomonadati; phylum Pseudomonadota; class Alphaproteobacteria; order Rhodospirillales; family Azospirillaceae; genus Azospirillum; species Azospirillum sp. TSH20. The sequence goes on along the minus strand of NZ_LGQU01000108.1, from coordinate 83,203 downwards.
GGCAAGTTGAGTGAGTTGTAGCGCAATCCGTGCGGACACGCATCACAAGCAAGTGCTTCGCGGCCACGAAAAACGGCGCCCCGAAGGGCGCCGTCATTCCGTACACCAGCGAAGGTGAGGATCACTTCCGCGCGGCGATGGCGGATTGCGCCGCCTTCACCAGATCGGGGCCGATCTGCTTGGTCCACTTGTCGAAGACCGGCTGGGTGGCGGTCTGGAAGGCCTTCTGCTCCTCCGGCGTCAGGCGCACCACCTCGACGCCCTGGGCGGTGATCTCCTTCAGCAGGCTGTCGTCCTCGGCGGTGATGCCCTTGCGGGAGAGTGCCACCTCTTCCGCCGCGGCCTGCACGGCGGCGGCGCGCACCGCCTCCTGGTCTTCCTTCGACCAGCTGGCCCAGACGTCCTTGTTGACGACGAAGATCAGCGGGTCGGCGACATAGCCCCACAGGGTCAGGTTCTTCTGCCCCAGCGTGGCGAGCTTGGCGGCGACGAAGATGGCCAGCGGGTTCTCCTGCCCATCGACGGCGCCGGTGGACAGCGCCGGCTGCGCGTCGGCCCAGCTCATCTGCGTCGGGTTGGCGCCCAGCGCGGTGAAGGTGTCGAGATAGAGCGGCGAGCCGACAACGCGGATCTTCATCCCCTTCAGGTCGGCCGGCTTGCGGATCGGGTGCTTGGAGTTGGAGATCTCGCGGAAGCCGTTCTCGCCCCAGGCCAGCGGCACCACGTCCTTGGTGGCGAGCAGGTCGAACAGCGTCTTGCCCACCTCGCCCTGGGTCAGGGCGTCCAGCGCCTTGTGGTCGGGCATCAGGAAGGGCAGGGAGAAGAGGTTCAGCTCCTTCACCTGCGGCGACCAGTTGATGGTGGAGCCGACCGCCATGTCGATGGTGCCCTGGCGGAGCGCGGTGAATTCCTTCGTCTGGTCGCCGTTCACCAGCGAGGTGCCGGGATACATCTTGATGTTGATGCGGCCGCCGGTCTTCTCCTTGACCAGTTCGGCCCAGCGGTCACCGCCGACACCCCAGGGGAAGGGCTTGCCCAGAACGGTGGAAAGCTTGTACTCCGCCTTGTAGTCGGCAGCGTTCGCCGCACCGGCAACCAAGGCCGGAACCGTCAGCGCGGCCAGCGCGATGCCGGCGAGCAGAGCCTTCAGCGATTTCATGCTTGTTTCCTCCCAAGCGCCCTATACGAAAGATACGGACCGGGATCGTACAGATGCACGCAGGACTGTTCCACGAGCAATTTGACACGACCGTCCGCAGTCCGAACAATGCGGCCATGCGGCTCGGCCTGCTGTTCGGAGCTTGCGTCTGGCTGGTCCTGCCGGTCGGGGCGGTCGCCCAGGGGTTGCCGAACCCGGCGATGCCGATGGGGCCGAATCCCAGCGAGTGCGAGATTCAGGCGGCGCTGCTCGGCACCACCGGCCCCAATTGCCCGCCGGTGGCGATGCAGCGCCCCGCCGCCCCGCCGCCGGCCACTCCCCCGGCTTCACCGCCGACCGGGCGGCCGGCGCCGGTGACGGTGCCGCCTTTGCCCGGGCCGACGGCGATGCCGGCGCCGGAGCTGCGCGCCGCCTTCCGGGTGGAGTTCGATTTCAACTCCGCCCGCATCCGGCCGGAATCGCGGGCGATCCTCGACAAGGTGGCAACGGTGATGGCGGCGGCCGGCAACACCCGCTTCCGCATCGTCGGCCACACCGACGCCGTCGGCGGCGACGTGGCGAACCTTGCCCTGTCCAAGAAGCGGGCGGCGGCGGTGGTCGAATATCTGGTGTCCAAGCACCACATCCGCCGCGACCGGCTGGAGGCATCGGGCATGGGCGCGCGGGAACTGCTGCTGCCCGATCAGCCGAAAGCGGCGGCCAACCGGCGGGTGGAGATCGTCAATCTGGGCGGTTGATTTTTCTTACCCCCGTTTTTTCGCACCTGAAGGAACCTTTGGCGGTGTGAGGTGTTGCGCAGAGGCGCCGACGGGCCGTGGCCCTGTGCGCACCGACCCTCCACCCTCCAACCGGGAGAGCCGATGCCCGACCACACCCCCATTCCCATCGACAGCCGCCGCATCGCCGACGACGAGGTCGGCAAGCCGGCGGTCTTCGGCGCCATCCTGTCCGGCCAGCCGCTGGAGATTCACCGCAACATCTTCGAAGGCGACTATAGCCGCTTCCGGTCGGGGGTGTGGCAGTGCACGCCGGGCCTCGTCGCCATGAAGGACTGGCCGTACCACGAGTTCTGCGTCCTGCTGTCGGGCCGGGTCATCATCACGCCGGAGGGCGGGGTCCCGCGGGAATACAAGGCCGGCGACGCGCTGGTGCTGCCGATGGGCTTCACCGGCACCTGGGAAATCCTGGAGACGGTGCGCAAATACTATGCGGTGCAGGCGCGCCAGCCGCTGATGCGTCGGGTGAAGGAGCGGGTGAAAGGCTGGCTGCGGCCCGGCGCCAAGGGCGGTCGGACCACCGATGCGCAGGCCGGGGCCGCGTTCTGACACCTCGCCATCCGCCGGACGCCCGTGTTAGGGTCCGCCCCCGTGCAAGACCCTGACACCGGTGCGTTCCATGACCCAGGCTCCCCGTACCCTCACCGAGATCGCCGCAGCGCTGGGCGCCGTGGTCGAAGGCGACGGCTCCCTCACCATCCGCCGCGCCGTCCACCCGTCGGAAGCGGAGGGGCCGGAGGATCTGGCGCTGGCGATGGACAAGGACCTGATGGCCCTGCTGCCCGGCAGCAAGGCGGTCGCCGCCGTGGTCGCCGAAGGGGTCGAGGTTCCGGACACGATCAAGGGCCGCATCGTGGTGAAGCGTCCGCGCTATGCCATGGCCGGGATGCTCGACATCTTCGAAAAGCCGGTCCATGCCGAACCGGGCGTGTCGCCGCAGGCCTATGTGGCACCCGACGCCGTGGTGGCGCCCGATGCCTCGATCGCCCCCTTCGCCTATGTCGGTCCGCGCGCCCGCATCGGTGCCGGGGTCATCATCCTGCCGCACGTCACCGTCGGCGCCGACGCGGTGATCGGCGAGGGCTGCCTGCTGCATCCCGGCGCCCGCATCGGCGAGCGGGTGGAGATGGGCGCCCGCTGCATCATCCATCCCAATGCCGCGGTCGGCAATGACGGCTTCAGCTTCGTCACGCCGGAGCCGGGCAGCGTTGAATCGGCCAAGACCACCGGCCGCGTCGTCGGCACCAACGTGCTGATCCGCCGGGTGAACTCCATCGGCACGGTGATCCTCGGCGACGATGTCGAAATCGGCGCCGGCGCCACCATCGACCGCGGCACGGTGACGGCCACCCGCATCGGCAACGGCACCAAGATCGACAACCTCGTCCAGATCGGCCACAACGTCCAGGTCGGCACCAACTGCATGCTGTGCGGCCATGTCGGCATCGCCGGCAGCACGGTGATCGGCGACCGCGTGGTGCTGGCCGGCAAGGTCGGCGTCGCCGACCATGTGAAGATCGGCAGCGACGCGGTGGTGGCCGCCAATTCCGGCGTCGGCATGGACATTCCGCCGAAGTCGGTGTGGATGGGCTATCCCGCCGTGCCGCGCGCCCGTGCCTTCGAACAATACAAGGGCCTCGCCCGCCTCAAGCGCCTGTACGCCGACGTCTCCGACCTGAAGAAGCGCTTGACCGCCATCGACGGCGGCCCGGTGAAGGTCGAGGCGGAGCCGGCGGAGCAGCAGGAATAGGGGGAGTTAGACCCCCACCCTAACCCTCCCCCGCTGGGCGGGGGAGGGGACTGCCGCCGAACCCCGACAAAGCTCCTGTCCCCCTCCCCCGCATCGGACGGACCTTCGGTCCGCCGAGAGCGGGGGAGGGTCGGGGTGGGGGCAAGTGATTGCCACTCGAACCACAATCGTTCCCATGACCTCCGGCCAGAACCCCACCCGTGAGTCCATCCTTGGCGGCCCGGCCGTCATCCTGGTGCAGCCGCAGCTCGGCGAGAACATCGGCGCCTGCGCGCGCGCGATGCTGAATTGCGGGCTGACCGACCTCCGCCTCGTCAAGCCGCGCGATGGCTGGCCGAACCCGAAGGCCAGTGCCGCGGCCTCTGGCGCCGATCTCGTCATCGACAACGCGAAGATCTTCGAGACGACGGCCGAGGCGGTCGCCGACCTGGAGGCGGTCTATGCCACCACGGTGCGCACCCGCGACATGATCCAGCGTTTCGTCACCCCGCGCGTCGCGGCGGGCGAGATGCGGGAACGCTATGCCGCCGGGCAGAAGGTCGGCGTGATGTTCGGGCCGGAGCGCACCGGGCTTTTCAACGACGACCTGACCTTCGCCCAGACGCTGGTGACCGTTCCGCTGAACCCGGCCTTCTCCTCGCTCAATCTGGCGCAGGCGGTGCTGCTGATCGGCTACGAGTGGTTCCAGGCCGGCGACCGCACGCCCGACCGCTTCCTGCACACCGGCCAGACCCGCCCGGCGACGATGGCGGAGCGGGTGAACTTCTTCGAACGGCTGGAGGCGGCGCTGGACCGCACCGGCTTCTTCACCAGCGAGGAGAAGCGCCCCTCGATGGTCCGCACGCTCCGCAACGCCTTCGAGCGGATGGAGATGACCGAGCAGGAGGTGCGCACCTTCCACGGCGTCGTCGCCGCCCTGGTCCAGGGCAGCCGGCGGAAAGACGAGAGCTGAGGGACGGGGGCTGCTGAGCGGTCAGCGCCCAACAGTTAGCGCTTGGGGCCCGCCGCTGGCTCCTTCTCCGTTTCCTTGTCCGCCGCGGCGTAGGCGACGCGCCAGACCGTGCCGGAGGCGTCCTCGGCGATCAGCAGGGCGCCGTCGGCGGTCACCGCCAAACCGCTCGGCCGGCCCCAGACCTTCGGTGTCTCGTCGCCCTCGGCGGCGCTTCCGGTGGCGGTGCCGGCGGGGCTGGTCACGCGAAAGCCGGTGACGAAGGTCTCATAGGTGCCGGTCGGCTTGCTCTTGTCGAAGGGCGCGGTGTCGAAGGGCACGAAGGCGACGGCATAGCCGGTGGGGCGGGACCGGTTCCAGGACCCGTGCAGCGAGACGAAGGCGCCCATGCGGTAGCGTTCCGGGAAATGGGTGGCGTCGCCGAAGACCAGCCCGATCGGCGCCGAATGCGCCTGGAACAGCAGACCCGGCACCAGCGCCGCCTTCACCAGATCGGGCCGCCGTTCGGCGAGGTCCGGCTGCGGGTTGTCGCCGATGTAGGAATAGGGCCAGCCATAGAAGCCACCCGGCTTCACCATGGTCAGGAAATCGGGCACCAGCTGGTCGCCCAGCCCGTCGCGCTCGTTCACCACGGCATAGAGGTCGCCGGTGCCGGGCTTGAAGGCAAGGCCGACCGGGTTGCGCAGGCCGGCGGCATAGGTGCGCTGGCCGCTGCCGTCCATGCGGAATTCCTGGATGGTGGCGCGCGGTTCCGCCTCCACCCCGATGTTCGATTCCGATCCGATGCCGACATAGAAATGCCGTCCGTCGGGGGCCACCGCGATGGAGCGCGTGTTGTGGCCGCTGCGCCGGCCGAAGGCGCCCTCGGCCGTCAGCCGCCGCCGTTCCCCCGCCTGGACGGTCCCGGCGGTCCAGGGCAGGCGCCACACCCCCGCAAGATCGCCGACCAGCACCGCACCGTCATGAAAGGCGAGGCCGAAGGGATGGTCGAAGCCGTCGGCCCAGACCTGGGCCATCTCCGCCCGGCCGTCGCCGTCGGCATCGCGCAGCAGCGTCAGGCTGCCCGGCCGCTGCTGCGCCACCAGCACGTCGCCGTTGGGCAGGACCAGCAGGTTGCGGGCATTCTCCACATGGTCGCGGAACAGGGTGACGGTGAAACCGCGCGGGGCGCGCAGCGGCTGGTCCGCGGGACGCGGCACCTGCACCGCCTGGTTGGCGACGGCGGGGGTTGCGTAGGGCTTCGGCAGCGTTTCGATCCGCACATGCACCTCGGCGCCGACCGTCTGCATCGGGTCGGAGCGCACCGGGCCGGTCATCGCCGCCTGGGCCAGGGCGGTCGCCGGCAGCATGGACTGGGCGAGGGCGGAACCGGCGGCCAGCGCGAGCAGGCCGACCAGAAGAGGCTTGAGCGACGGGGCAGGGCGGTCGGCCATCGGACGGGCGCTTTCACGGCGAAACGGAGGATCGGATAACGAAGGATCGGACGGGGGATGAGACAAATGTCGGACGTGACTATGGGGACGATGCCGCAGACCGCGCGCAAAGGCAGGCGGTGCAAGGGAGGCTGTACCGGAGGGGTCCCCCGCAAGCGCCGGGTGTCGCCAACGCCATCGTTGCACCCATCAAGTTGCTTGCGGTCGCAGCCGGCGCAAGACCATACTCCGACCGATCTAGGCGGAAGGGCCGGCGGGCGGCGATGATTCGGCAATGATGGACAGACACGGGATCGACGCTGCGGTTCTCACGCTATCGCCCACGCGGACCCGCCTGCTGCTGGCCGCCGCCTTCGCCCTGATCGCGCTGATGGGCGCCGGCTTCTGGGGCTATGTCGTCTGGGCCGACCGGGAAGAGACCCTGCGCCACAGCCGGGAGCAGGCCCAATCCACCGCCCGCCTGCTGCAGGAGCATGTGCGGCGAACAGTCGCAACCGCCGACCTCGCCATCGGCCGTACGCAGGATCTGATCCATCATCACGGCATGGCCGGCCTGGACACCAACCGCGAGGCCTGGATCACCATCCGCGACATGGTGGAGAACCTGCCGGAGATCGCGGCGCTGTGGGTGCATGGCCCGACCGGCGACAACATCCTGTCCAGCCGCCAGTTCCCGGCGCCGACCGGCAACGCGTCCAACCGCACCTATTTCCAGGCCCACCGGAACGGTGCCGATTTCCATGTCGGTGAGCGGATCACCGGCCGCCTGACCGGTGCCCAGTCCTTCACCGTCAGCCGGTCCATCCTGCAGGACGGCCGATTCCTGGGCGTCATCCACGCCAACATCGAGATCGATTACTATCGGATGCTGTTCGAGGGGCTGGATCTCGGCCACGGATCGGCGATCGCACTCTACCGCACAGACGGCAAGCCGGTGCTGCGTTTCCCCTCCACCGAACCGCTGGATGGGCCGGAAGGGCCGACGGTGCTGCGCCACGCGGCGGAGGCCGCGACCGAGGTCTTCGAGGTGGACGGGCCGGCGGGCCGGCGCATCCTGTCCTACCAGCGGGTGCCGACCCTGCCGTTGGTCGTCTTCGTCGCCTTGTCGGAGCGGACGGAGCTGGCGCCCTGGCGGGAGCGGACGGTCCGCGGCAGCATCCTGGTCGGGCTGGCGGTGCTGGCCTGCGCCGGGCTGGCCTATGCCGCGCTGCGCAGCCTGGAACGCGAGGTCGCCGGCCGCCGGGAACTGGCCGATACCAACGCCGAGCTGGACGCCAAGAAGCGCGAGCTGGAGACCGCCAACGAGGCCTTCGCCAGCGCCAACCGCCGGCTGAACCTGATCCTGCATTCGGCGTCCGACAGCATCTGCGGCGTCGACCGCGACGGGCTGATCACCTTCGCCAATCCCGCCACCTCCGCGCTGACCGGCTATGCCAACGAGGAGCTGCTGGGCGGCAATCTGCATCTGCTGATCCATTCCCGCCGCGCCGACGGCAGCCATTTCCCGGCGCTGGAATGCCCGGTGACCGAGGTGCTGCTGAGCGGGGAGAGCCGCCGCGGACTGGAGGACACCTATTGGACCAAGGCCGGCACGCCGTTCCTGGTCGAATACACCGCTTCGCCCATGCTGGCCGACGGCAAGGTGGAAGGTGCCGTGGTGGTCTTCCACGAGATCGCCGAGCGCAAGCGGGCGGAGGCGGCGATGCAGCGCGCCCGTCTGGCGGCGGAGGCGGCGAGCCGCGCCAAGAGCGAGTTCCTGGCCAACATGAGCCACGAGATCCGCACGCCGATGAACGCGATCCTCGGGCTGATCCACCTGCTGCAGCAGACGGAGCTGACCGCCCGGCAGGCGGACTATGTGCAGAAGGTGCGGGTTTCGGCGCAATCGCTGCTGGGCATCCTGAACGACATCCTCGACTTCTCCAAGGTGGAGGCCGGCAAGCTGGAGCTTGAGCGGGTCGATTTCCGCCTGGACGACCTCTTGCAGACGCTGGCGGTGATCGTCGGGTCGGCCGCGCAGGAGAAGGACATCGACGTCCTGTTCTCCGTGGCGCCGGACGTGCCGCTGGATCTGATCGGCGATCCGCTGCGCCTTCAGCAAATCCTGATCAACCTGACCGGCAACGCCATCAAGTTCACCGAGGCCGGCGAGGTGGTGGTGTCGGTCCGGGTGCGGTCGCTGAGCGACGCGCGCGCCGTGCTGGACTTCGCCGTGCGTGACACCGGCATCGGCATCGCGCCGGAGCAGCGCGAGCGGCTGTTCCAGGCCTTCAGCCAGGGCGACAGCTCCACCACGCGGCGCTTCGGCGGCACCGGTCTGGGGCTGGCGATCTGCGCGCGGCTGGTCCGGCTGATGAACGGCGCCATGGATGTGGAGAGCGAACCCGGCAAGGGCAGCGTCTTCCGCTTCCAGGCGGAATTCGGCCTCCAGCGCGGCGCGGCGGGACGGCCCGTCCTGCCGTTGCGGCCGGTGCCGCGCGACCTGGCGGTGCTGGTGGTCGACGACAACCCCACCGCGCGCGAAGTGCTGGGCGAGATCGCGACCGCCTTCGGCTGGACCGTCAGCGCCTGCTGCGACGGGCAGTCCGCCATCGCCGAGCTGGAGCGCGCCGCCGCCGCCGGCCATGCCTATGACGTGGTGCTGATGGACTGGAAGATGCCGGGGATGGACGGCATCGAGGCGGCGCGCCGCATCCGCGCCGACGCCGAGTCCGGCACGCCGATGATCATCGTCATCAGCGGCTATGGCCGCGAGCGGCTGGGCAGCCGGTTCGAGGAGGCCGGGATCTCCGGTTTCCTGGTGAAGCCGGTCACCGCCTCCACCCTGCTCGACGCCGTCACGGTCGCCTACGCCCAAAGTGGCCAGTCCGACGCCGGTCTCCGCCTGCCGGTCCCGGTCCCGGCGCCTGCCGGGGAGCAGGGTGCCGGATCGCCGGGCGGCGGCCTGTGGGGGCCGGTCTGGGATGCCAGCCGGGCGCTGCATGGCCGCCGCCTGCTGCTGGCCGACGACAACGCCATCAGTCGGCAGGTGGCGTGGGAGATCCTCGAACGCGCCGGGGCGAGCGTCACCACGGCCGGCACCGGACGGCAGGCGGTGGAGTGCGTGCGGAGCGCGGAGCAGCCCTTCGACGCCGTGCTGCTGGACGTGCAGATGCCGGACATGGACGGCTTCGCGGCCACGGCGGCGATTCGTGCGCTGCCGGGCGGACGGCAACTGCCGATCATCGCCATGACCGCGAGCGCCCTGCCGGCCGATCGGCAGCGCTGCCTCGACAATGGAATAGACGCCCATGTGCCGAAGCCGCTCGACCTGCCGCAGCTGTTCGCCACGCTGGCCCGCTGGATCGGCCCGCCGCTGGTGGCGGTCCGGCCCTCCACGCCATGCGGTGCCGGGCCGATCCCGCCCCGGGGGGAAGCCATGCTGACGGCCGCCGGCGCCTCCGCATCGGGCCTCGCCGCCACGTCGCCCGCGCCGGCCGGCCGCCCGACCGGACAAGGGGCCGGCCAAGGGACCAATCTGCCCGATGAGCTGCCGGGCATCGACCTTGCCGACGCGCTCAACCGGCTGGACGGCGACGCCGGCCTGTTCCGCCGCTTCATCGGCCAGTTCGCCGGGAGCTATGGCGATGTCGTCGAACGGATCGCCGGGGCGCTGGAGGGCGGCGACCTGTCGGCGGCGAAATCCATCGCGCATGAATTGAAGAGCGTCGCCGGCAACGTCGGTGCCCGCCGCCTGTCGGAGTCCGCCGATGCGGTGCAGATCGCGGCCCAGCGCGGGGACGCCGCGGCGGTGGCGGCCGAGGTGCCGGTGTTGCGCGCCGAACTGGCGCTGGTGCTGGACAGCGCACGCCGCCTCGCGGCGGAGGGCGTCGGCGGAGAGGCGGCGGACGGAGGGACGGGAGAACCGGCCACGCCCGCCCGGTCGGCGGAAAGCCGGCGGCTGCTGGCCGGGCAACTCCCGCAATTCGCAACTTTGTTGCAGGACAGCAACTTCGCAGCGGCGGAAGAGTTCGCTATGCTGGCGCCGTTGCTGACGGACTGGGTAGAGCCTTCGACGATGAAGGGGCTGTCCGCCGCCATCGACGCTCTGGACTTCACCAAGGCGCTTGGGATTGTGCAGCGGATCGCACGCGACCTCGGCCTTTCGTTACCGACGGTCTGAACGCGCCCATGGCCGATCCCCGCCCTAAAATACTGGTGGTTGACGACATCCCGTCCAACGTCCATGTGCTCAGTCGCATCCTGAAGGATGATTACGACATCTATTTCGCCACCGACGGCGAAAAGGCGCTGGATCTGGTCCAGTCGCGGATGCCCGACCTCGTCCTGCTGGACATCATGATGCCGGGGATGGACGGGTTCGAGGTGTGCCGCCGCATCAAGGACGATCCCACCACCCACGACATCCCCGTCATCTTCATTTCCGCCAAGAGCGAGGTGGAGGACGAGACGCGCGGGCTGGAGGTTGGCGCCATCGACTTCATCACCAAGCCGATCAGCCCGCCCATCGTGAAGGCGCGGGTGCGCAACCACCTGCTGCTGAAACGGCAGACCGACCTGCTGCGCAGCCTGTCCTTCCTCGACGGGTTGACCGGCATCGCCAACCGCCGCCGCTTCGACGAGGCGATGGCGCGCGAATGGCGGCGCTGCGCCCGGTCGCACCTGCCGCTGTCGCTCGTCATCCTCGATGTCGACCATTTCAAGGCCTACAACGACCAGTACGGCCATCAGACCGGCGACGAATGTCTGCGCATCGTGGCCGAGGTGCTGGCGGAGCGGGCAAGGCGGCCGAGCGACCTTGTCGCCCGCTATGGTGGGGAGGAGTTCGTCTGCCTGCTGCCGGAGACAGACGGCCCCGGCGCCACCCGCGTGGCCGAGGGGTTCCGGGCCGGCGTCGCCGAGCGCCGCATCCCGCATGCGCAGTCGCCGGTCGCCCCCTTCGTCACCATCAGCCTGGGCGTCGCCACCGTGATCCCGTCCGCCGAGAGCAGCCCTGAAGAGCTGGCGGAGATGGCCGACCAGCTGCTCTACCGCGCCAAGCGCACCGGCCGGAACCGCGTGCAGGACGCCACGGTGCCGGCGCTGTGACCGCCCCGCCTCCTCCAACGCCTTTCCATGACGTCCGCAGTCGCGGCTTCGCCCGCCGCGTGCCGCTGACGGACGCCTGGAATTGGGTCGATGCCCGGGTTGCCCCGCCGCCTGCAAGGACTTTGCCCCTGGCGGAGTGTGCCGGGCTGCGGCTGGCCGATGCGGTCGCGGCGACGGGCGACTGGCCGCCGGCCGACCGGGCGGCGGTGGATGGCTTTGCCGTGGCGGCGGCCGACACGCTGGGGGCCGGCTCCTACAACCCGGTGCCGCTGACGGCTGCAGTGGCGGTGAGCGCCGGCGATCCGCTGCCGCCGGGCTGCGACGCGGTGATCCCGTTCGAGGCGGCGCAGGCCGTCGGCCCCTTCATCGAGGCGATCGACGCGGTGGCGCCCGGCAGCGGGGTGGAGCGGCGCGGCGCCTGGACCGTGGCCGGAAGTCCGCTGCTGCCGGCCGGACGGCGCCTGCGTGCCGGCGATCTCGGCCTGCTCGCCGCCATCGGTCATGGGGTCGGCCATGGGGCCGGTCATGGAATGGTGGCGGTCCTGCCGGCGCCGCAAGTGCGCATCCTGATTGCCGGCGGACCCAAGGCCGGCGCCCCGGAGCAGCTCGGCGCGATGCTGGCGGCGCTGGTTGGGCGCGACGGCGGTGTGGTCGTGGCGGTCGAGGAACTGCCGGCCGACCTCGACGCCCTGGCCGAGGCCTTTGCCCGGCCGGGCGCCGACCTGATCCTGTCGGCCGGACGCACAGGCACCGGTCCCGACGACGTGGCGCCATCCGCCCTGGCGCAGGCCGGCAGCCTCGACCTGCACGGCATCGCCATGCGGCCGGGCGGCAGCGCCGGGCTCGGGCTTGGCGGCGGGCTTGGGGGCGGCGTCCCGGTCCTGCTGCTGCCGGGCGAGCCGATGGCGGCGCTGGCCGCCTATGAGCTGCTGGCCGGACGCGCGGTGCGGCGTGCCGCCGGCTTGCCGGCCGTTCTGCCCCATGCGACGGTCGAGGCGGTGACTGCGCGCAAGCTGGTGTCGGAGATCGGCAGCTTCGACCTGCACCGGGTGCGGCTGGACGATGACGGCAGGGTGGAGCCGGTGGCCTCGCCCGGCTGGCCGGGACTGGCGGCGGCGGCGCGGGCCGACGGCTTCGTCCTGATCGGGGCGGACAGCGAAGGCGTGCCGGACGGCGCTGCAGTCATTATGTATCGTTTCGCCTGATCTTCTTCCGCCCTGATCTTCTTCCGTAAGGGTTTGCCGCGTGCACAGCTCCGACCGCAGCCGTGAGGACATCCGCCGTTTCGTCGCCCAGGCCGCCCGCCAGGACCAGTTCCTGGAGGTGGTCAGCGGGGAGGAGGCGCGTGCCCGTTTCCACCGCCACCTCGCCCTGTCGCCGCGGGGGGAGGAGCGGGTGCCGCTGTCCGCCGCATTGGGTCGCGTGCTGTCCGCCGATGTGGTGGCGGAGGTGGACGTCCCCGGCTTCGACCGCTCGGTGGTCGACGGCTTCGCCGTGCGCGCTGCCGACACGGTGGGCGCGGCGGAGGATCGTCCGGTCGCCCTGCGCCTGAACGACGAGGTGCTGGCGGCCGGCCATGCCCCCGAACTGACGGTGGAGCCCGGCACCGCCACCGTGATCGCCACCGGCGGCATGCTGCCGCGGGGCGCCGACGCCGTGGTGATGGTGGAGACGACCGAGGCGGTGGAGCGGCCCGACGGCCTGTTCGTCACGCTGACCCGCCCGGCGACCCCCGGCGCCTTCGTCGCCGCCGCCGGCTCCGACATCGGCCGGGGCGAGGTGGTGCTGCGCCGGGGCCAGTCGCTCACCTCGCGCGAGATCGGCGTGCTGGCCGCCATCGGACTGGCCGAGGTGCCGGTGGTGCGCCGGCCGCGCGTCGCCATCCTGTCGACCGGCGACGAGATCGTGGCGCCGGGCCAGCCGATCCGCACCGGGGCGGTCTATGACAGCAACGGCGCCATCCTGGCCGCCGCGGTTTCCGAACTGGGCGGCGAGCCGGTGCCGCTGGGCATCGCCCCGGACGAGGACGCGGCGCTGGAACGGCTGGTCGCCCAGGGGCTGGAGTGCGACGCGCTGCTGCTGTCGGGCGGCACGTCGAAGGGGGCGGGAGACCGCTCCCACCGCATCGTCGCGCAGCTGTCCGATCCCGGCATCGTCGCCCATGGCGTGGCGCTGAAGCCGGGCAAGCCGCTGTGCCTCGCGGTGACCGGCGGCAAGCCGGTGGTGATCCTGCCGGGCTTCCCGACCTCGGCCATGTTCACCTTCCACAGCTTCGTGGCGCCGGTGATCCGCGCCATGGCCGGCCTGCCGCCGGCGCTTGCCGAAGAGGTGCCGGCCACCCTGCCGGTGCGGCTGGGGTCGGAACGCGGGCGCACGGAATATGTCATGGTCTCGCTGGTCCATGGGGCCGGTGGGGGCGCCAACGAGGACGAGCTGGTCGCCTATCCGCTGTCCAAGGGATCGGGCGCGGTCACCGCCTTCAGCCATGCCGACGGCTTCCTGGCCATCGACGCCCAGGCGGAGGCGGTGGAGGCCGGCACGCCGGTGTCGGTCCAACTGCTCGGCCGCTCGCTGGCTCCCGCCGACCTGATCGTGGTCGGCAGCCAGTGCATCGGGCTGAACGCCGTGCTCGGCCGGCTGATCGGCGAGGGAATGACGGTCAAGGCGCTGAATGTCGGCTCGATGGGCGGGCTTGCGGCGGCGCGGCGCGGGGAGTGCGACATCGCCCCGGTCCATCTGATGGACCCGGCCACCGGCGCCTACAACACGCCCTTCCTGGCGCCGGGGCTGGACCTCGTCACCGGCTACCGCCGCATGCAGGGCATCGTCTTCCGCCGCGGCGACCCGCGGTTCGAGGGCAGGACGGCGGCGGAGGCGGTGGCCGCGGTCGCCGGTCTGGCCGACTGCATCCTGATCAACCGGAATGCCGGCAGCGGCACCCGCATCCTGACCGACCGGCTGCTGGGGCCGGCGCGGCCGACCGGCTATTGGACGCAGGCCAAGTCGCACAATGCCGTTGCCGTCGCGGTGGCGCAGAACCGCGCCGACTGGGGCGTCGCCATCGAAACCGCGGCGAACCTCTATGGGCTGGGCTTCCTGCCGCTGCAGGAGGAGCATTACGACTTCGTCATTCCCGCCGCCCGCCGCGACCGCCCGGCCGTCCGCCGTTTCGTCGAGGCGCTGGAGACGCCGGAGGTGGCGGAGGCCCTGCGCGCGATGGGGTTCATGCGATAGAGTCTGACCAAATCGTCCGGCAAATCCGAACAAAATGCCCCAGGTCGGGTTTTTTCGTGATCCAACGGTCGGGCGGTTGCGTACCGAAGGTCACGATGCGACATAAAGCCCGGCGAGACTGCCGGTGGGGTGCAGGGCAAAGTGCAGGATTGACGCAGCGGCCTTGAAAAAGGGGGGCGCTGCCGCGAATTCCGGGGATGGGTGCCATCCCCGGCTTGTGCGGCGGCCGATGTTCCCCTTGAATGGGACCATGCAGGACCAGCACACCCCCGCGGCCGACACGGCCCCCAGCCTGGAAACCCTGCTCGTCGCCGTCGGGCGCGAGCGGGACAAACAGGCGTTCGGGGTGCTGTTCGGCCACTTCGCGCCGCGGCTGAAGACGTATCTGCGCCGGTTGGGATGCGATTCCGGTGCGGCGGAAGAGCTTGTTCAGGAGGTCATGCTGTTGGTCTGGCGTCGTGCCGAAACCTATGATCCGAGTCACGCCTCGGCCGGCACCTGGGTGTTCACCATCGCCCGCAACAAGCGAATCGATGTGTTGCGCCGCGAACAGCGGCCGGAGATCGACCCCGACGATCCCGCCCTGGTGCCCGAACCCGACGAGGCCGCCGACCGCCGGATCGAGGCGAAGGAAAGCAGCGGGCGCCTGCGCGCCGCGCTGAAGGACCTGCCGCAGGAACAGGCCGAGCTTCTGCGCATGGCTTATTTCGAAGACAAGCCGCACAGCGTCATTTCCGCGGAGAACGGCATCCCGCTCGGCACCGTCAAATCGCGCCTGCGTCTGGCGATGGAACGCCTGCGCCGGTCGCTGAAGGATGTCGGATGAGGCATTTCCGATGAACCGGCCGAGCCACCACCCCGGCGACACCCTGCTGATCGACTATGCCGGCGGCGCCCTGTGCGAAGGCGCCTCGCTGGCCGTTGCCACCCACATGGCCTTCTGCCCGGCTTGCCGCCACGCGGTGGCGGAGATGGAGGCGATCGGCGGTGCCCTGCTGGACGATCTGGAGCCGGAACCGCTGTCCGACGGCTGCCTGGAAGCGCTGATGGCCCGCCTGGACCACGAGCGGCCGGCGCCCTGCCGCCCGGCGGTAAAGCCGTCGCCTGAGAAGTCGCGTTATCCGGAGCCGTTGCGCAGCTATCTGCGCGGGCGGCTCGACCGCGACGGGCGGATCGGGGAGGGTGGCTGGCGTTTCCTTCAGCCGGGCATGCGCTGCATGGATTTGCTGTCGGGTCCGAACGGGACGACACGGCTGATCCGCATGAAGGGCGGGGTCGGCGTACCGCAGCACACCCATGGCGGGATCGAGTTGACCGTGGTGCTGGAGGGTGGCTTCTCCGACGAGTTCGGCGCGTTTCTGCCCGGCGATCTCGCCATCGGCGACCCGTCGCTGGTCCACCGGCCGGTGTCGGACCCGGAAGGCTGCCTGTGCCTCGCCACCACCATCGGCGGGCTGAGGCTGACGGGGCCGTTGGGGCGGTGGTTCAACCGGTTCGTGAAGTTCTGAGAATTTGCGATTGCTGCTGAGAGGCGCCTGAAGTTTGAAGCGCTTTGCGTCGGATTCATCGTGACCGCTTCTCGACCGTCATTCCCGCGAAGGCGGGAATCCAGCCGATGCCGAAGCCTGGACGCGGAGCCGCCTGGATCCCCGCCTTCGCGGGGATCACGGCTGATAAGAGCCTCTGGAAAATCATAAGATTTGAGGGTTGATGGGCGCCGGAGCGCCCATCGCACGCGCCTTATTGAAACGCGATCTTCGCGTTGTCGCCGGGATTGGGCGACTGGCCGGTCAGCTTCGCCTTCACATAGCCATAGGCGTAGACCATGGTGCTCGACGGGCTGTCCCAGTATTCGGCCTGATCGACCGACACCTTCAGCAGCGCCACCTCGGGGTCGTCCGGACCCTTGGGGAACCAGGTGCTCATGATGTCGCGCCACAGGAATCGGATCTTGTCACGGTCGCGCACCACTTCGGCGACGCCGGAGACGGACACGTAATCCTGCTTGTCGGGGTTGGCGTAGGCGAGATTGACGCGCCAGTGGCGGTCGATCTCATCCACCTTTTCGGAATGGGCGCGGGTGAAGAACCATAAGGTTCCGTCTTCGAACCCCGCATGGGACAGCGTCGCCATCGGACGGGAGTTCATCCGGCCGTTGTCGTCCAGCGTCGTCATCATCGCGACCTGGACGCCCTTCATCATTTCCCAGAGCTTCTTCACTTCGCCCTGGTCCGGATTGTGGCCGGCGGTGGTGCTATGGACCATGGTCTGCCTCTCGTTCGGTAGCCCAACGGAGACTGGGGAACGCCCGCCGCGGTCAGAAAGTTCCGACCTGCTGATTCACTCCCCCGACAGACCAGGATCCTGTCCCGGCGTGGTAGTGGTCGATCCGGGTCAGCGACCAGGGGTCGATCCGCAGCCGCAATGCCGCCTCCGGCGTGAGATCCAGCGCCAGCGCCAGCGCGCCCCGGATGCTGCCGGCGTGAATCACCGCAACCAAATCGCGTCCGGCATGGTGATCGGTCAGCCGCCGCAATGCCGCCGCCGTGCGCTCCATCACCGTGGCGAAGCTCTCGCCGCCGGGTGGGGCGTGGCGGGCCGGGTTGCGCCAGAAGCGGGCCGCCGCCTCGGCGTCGCGAAGGGCCGCAGTGTCGTGGCTGATGCCCTCCCACTCGCCGAAATCCTGCTCGGCCAGCGCCGGCTCGACGACGGCGGTGTCGGCGAGGCGTGGGTTGCGGCTCCACAGCGCCTGGGCGGTCTGGCGGCTGCGGCGCAGCGGGCTGGTCAGCCACAGGGCGTCGGCGGGGAGGCTGGCCGCGAGGGACGCCGCGGCGGCACGGTTGCCGGTGTCGGCCTCGCGGTCGCTCGCCCCACAGATCACGTTGTGCGGGTTGTGGACCGGCGCATGGCGGATCAGCCACCAGCGGGTGACGGTCAGGGGGGTGAGGCTCACCGCGCTCATGCAACGGCTCCGATAAACGCCGACAGGGTCAGCAGCACCGCGGCCTCCGCCACCTGCTGCGCGGCGCCGAAGACGTCGCCGGTGTGCCCGCCGATCTGCCGCCGGCCCAGCATCGCCACCACGATCACCGCCAGAAGCGAGGCCGCCAATGCCGGCAAGGCCAGCCCGCCGAGGGCAGCCGCCGCAATCGCGATACCGGACGCGAGCGCCAGCAGCACCGTCGCCATCGCCGGCCGGCCCTGTGCCGCCGCCAGCCCGTCGCGCCGCGCCGGCGACAGGACGCGCGCCATCGCCGCCAGCCCGCAGCGCGACAGGGCGCCCGCCGCCGCCAGCCCTGCTACCGCCGCCGGCACCGGCAGGGCGGCCAGCGCCGCCGCACGGATGCCGATGGAGAAGATGAGCGCCAGCACACCATAGCTGCCGACCCGGCTGTCGCGCATGATCTCCAGCTTGCGCGCCACGTCGCGCCCGCCGCCGAAGCCGTCGGCGACGTCGGCCGCACCATCCTCGTGCAGCCCGCCGGTCAGCCGCACCGTCGCCGCCAGCGCCAGCAGCGCCCCGGCAAGCGGCGGCAGGTGCAGCGTAGCGGCAGCGGCGAACACCGCTCCGCCGGCCAGCCCGACCAGCGCGCCGACCAGCGGAAACCACCCCATCGCCCGCGCCGGCGCGCCCTCGGCCAGCGGGCCGTTGAGCGGACCCAGGGGCGGGAAGGGCAGGCGGGTCAGGAACACCAGCGCCAGGGCGGCGTCCTGGGTCCAGCGCGGGGAGGGGGAGGGGGCGGTGGTCGCGTCAGGCATGATCGGCATCGACTACGCCCAACCGGCGTCCGGCGCAACCCTGCTCGGCGGGTGGTTCCGCACCGTTCGTACAGGTCCGGTTCCTTGACCAGAACACTCGGTCCGCCTACTTTGTCCGTTTGAACTCCCCCTACCAGCATCGAGCACCCATGGCCCGTCTTCCGATCCTCGTCGCCCCGCATCCGATCCTGAAGCGCAAGGCGCAACCCGTCGCCGAAGTGGATGCGCGCGTCGTCAAGCTGATGGACGACATGGTTGAGACCATGTACGACGCCAACGGCATCGGTCTGGCCGCCCCGCAGGTCGGCGTGCTCGACCGCGTCATCGTCGTCGACGTCCACGAGAAGGGCGAGCCGGCGAACCCGATGCGCCTCGCCAACCCGGAAATCGTCTGGTCGTCCGACGAGAAGTCGGTGTGCGAGGAGGGCTGCCTGTCGGTGCCGGAGCAGTATGCCGAGGTCACCCGTCCCCAGCGCATCCGCGTCCGCTATCTGGACGAAAAGAACCAGCAGCAGGAGATCGAGGCCGACGGCATGCTCGCCACCTGCATCCAGCATGAGATCGACCATCTGAACGGCGTTCTGTTCGTCGATTACCTGTCGATGCTGAAGCGGAACATTCTGCTGAAGAAGGTCCAGAAGATGCAGAAGGCGACGGCCTGACCGGCCCAAAAACAGAACTGCGATTTGATCCGATGACCCCGCTCCGTCTCGTCTTCATGGGCACGCCGGATTTCGCCGTGCCCAGCCTTGCCGCGCTGATCGAGGCGGGGCATCAGGTCGTCTGCGCCTACAGCCAGCCGCCGCGCCCAGCCGGCCGTGGCCAGCAGGTGCAGAAGTCACCCGTCCACCGCTTCGCCGAGGAGCACGGCATCCCCGTCCGCACGCCCAAGAGCCTGCGCAATGCCGAGGCCCAGGCGGAGTTTGCGGCCCTTGAGGCCGATGCGGCGGTGGTCGCCGCCTATGGCCTGATCCTGCCGCAGCCGATCCTGGACGCGCCGCGGCTGGGCTGCGTCAACGTGCATGGCTCGCTGCTGCCGCGCTGGCGCGGGGCGGCGCCGATCCAGCGCTCCATCCTGGCCGGCGATGCCGAGACCGGGATCACCATCATGCAGATGGACATCGGGCTCGACACCGGGGCCATGTTGTCGAAAGAGGCGGTGGCGATCACCCCCGCCACCACCGCCAGCAGCCTGCATGACGAACTGGCGGCGCTCGGCGCCCGCATGATCGTCCCGGCGCTGAAGGGGCTCGCCGCGGGCACGCTGGCCGCCGTGCCGCAGCCGGAAGAGGGCGTCACCTACGCCGCCAAGTTGACGCGCGAGGATGGCCGGCTCGACTGGACCAAGTCCGCCGCTTATGTCGAGCGGCAGGTCCGGGCGCTGACGCCGTGGCCCGGCTGCTGGTTCGATGCCGCGAATGGCGAGCGCATCAAGGTGCTGGCGGCAGAACCCGCGACCGGCACCGGCACGCCCGGCACCTTGCTGGACGATCGGCTGACGGTCGCCTGCGCCGACGGGGCGGTGCGGCTGGTCAAGGTGCAGCGGCCGGGCAAGGCGCCGGTGGATGGCGCCGCCTTCCTGCGCGGCTTCGCGCTGGCGGTCGGGCAGCCGGTCTCCGCCGAAGCTGTTGCGGACTGACCGCCGTGCAGCGCTGGAAACTGACTGTCGAGTATGACGGCCGCCCCTTCGTCGGCTGGCAACGCCAGGACAACGGCCCCTCCGTCCAGCAGAGCCTGGAGGAGGCGGTGCAGCGCCTGTCGGGCGAGGTGGTGCGCGTCCATGGCTCCGGCCGCACCGACGCCGGTGTGCATGCGCTGGGACAGGTCTGCCATTTCGACCTGGAGAAGCCCTTCACCGGCCTGAAGCTGCGCGACGCCCTGAACTTCCACCTGAAACCGGCCCCCATTGCGGTGCTGGAGGTGGAGGCGGTTGCTGAGGACTTCCACGCCCGGCTGACCTCGACCGGCCGCGCCTATATCTATCGCATCGTCAACCGCCGGGCGCCGCTGGCGCTCGACGCCGGCCGGGCGTGGCACGTCACCCGCCCGCTGGATGCGGAGGCGATGCACGCGGCGGCGCAAGTGCTGGTCGGTCAGCATGATTTCACCAGCTTCCGCGCCGCGCTGTGTCAGGCGAAGTCGCCGGTGAAGACGCTCGACCGCCTGGATGTGGAGCGCCAGGGCGAGGAAATCCGCGTCCATGCCGCCGCGCGCTCCTTCCTGCACCATCAGGTCCGCAACATGGTGGGCACGCTGGAACTGGTCGGTGCCGGCAAATGGACCCCCGCCGACGTGCGTCGCGCGCTGGAAGCCCGCGACCGCGCCAAGGCCGGGCCGACCTGCCCGCCGGACGGGCTGTATTTCATGGCGGCGCGTTACTAAAGACATAGTAACTACGACCTAGAAATACTGAAAAAAGCTATCGCAGGATTTGCAGCAAAATTGTTCCCACTGAGCAGGGACTGATATATGAAATCCTTCTGAAAACGCTTTGATTTTGAGGTGCGTCCTCTTGGCGTCCTTGCTGAAAATAGCCGAGAATTAGCTTTTGCTTTTCCGGAAAATTGAGGGCTTGGATTGAGTATGATTTGCCAGGGGTGACGGCATCTGCAGGCGGATGTGGAAGGAAGATCTGCAAGAATGTCATTTTGCAACCCTCGGATCAGTGTCTTGCTGCTTTCGGTTGCCAAACCTGAAGTTCGCAAGCTCAAGGATTTGGGGGGTGGCGCCAAGCAAAGCGCTTGCCCCGCCGATGTCCGATCGCCGACCTGGATCGGATGATGCAGCCGCCATCAAGTAGGCTCCATCCTCAGCCGCCGCGATCACGGCGGCTGAGGACCTGGCTCATCCTGCTGGTTACGGCCGTGGCCGTGCCCCTCGTCCTTTTTTCGGGGTTCCTGCTCGTTCGGAACGTGACGGCCCAAGTCAGGGAAACCGAGCGGCTGGTCCGTGACAGGGCGCGCCTGCTGGCCGAGGACATTGACCGGGAGGTGGCGCGGCTCGTCGCCGCAGCCGAGGTCCTTGCCACCTCCGAAAGTCTGGCGGTGGGCGATTTTGCCACCTTCCACCGGAGCGCCGCCGCAGTGAGGGACCGCCTCGGGACCAACGTGGTCCTGCGCGACTTGGCAAACCAGCAGATCGTCAACAGCCGCGTGCCCTGGGGAACGCCCCTGCCCGCGAACTCCGGCCTGGTCGCCGACCAGCGGGCGATCGCGACGCGGAAGCCGCAGGTGTCCGGCCTGATCATGGGCGGTGTGACGCGTGCACCGCTGCTGATCGTCGTGGTGCCGGTGATCCGTGACGGGGATGTCCGCCTTCTGTTGAGCCTGACCATCACCCAGGAGCGGCTCCAGACGATCGTCGCTCCCGAGCGCCTTCCCGGCGGCTGGCGGGCTGGGGTGGTCGACGAGGACGGAACCGTCATCGCCCGCTCGCATCAGGCCGAACGATTCGTCGGTCAGTCGCTGCCGGCGGATATGTGGGCCGGGATGCGCGACGCGCCGGAGGGGATTCATCGCGCGATCAATCTGGAAGGGATGTCCACCTTTCAGGCCTACAGCCGCTCCGCGACGGCCGGCTGGGTGGTCGCCACCAGCGTTCCCGAATCGCTGTTGGCGGCGCCTGCGCGTGAGACGCTGCTGCTGTTCGTCGGTGGCGGGCTCGTCCTCTTCCTGATCGGCATCGCCGCCGCCATCGGATTGGGGCGCCGCCTGATGCGCCCGGTGGCGCAACTGGCCGAGGCTGCGGAAGCATTGGCGGCAGGGCGTCTGCCGCCTGCCGACGCCGGAGGCGTTCTGGAGATCGACGCGGTCGTCAAAGCGATCCGGAATGCGGCGGGCCTGATCCAGCAGCGCGAAGCGGATTTGGCCGAGAGCGAGGCCCGACACCGCGCGATGGTCCAGACCGCGGCGGACGCCATGGTGGTCGTCGACGACGCCGGCATCATCCAGTCGTTCAACCCGGCGGCGGAGGGCATCTTCGGCTATCAGGCGGAGGAAGCGATCGGGCGGACCGTCAGAATTCTGATGCCGGAACCGTGCCACTCCGCGGGCGATGTCGACGTCGTTGCCTGCCTGTCGACGGCCGAGTGGCGGGGCCATGGGACCGGCCGCGACCTGATGGGGCGGCGCAAGGACGGCACGACATTCCCGATCGAACTGGCCATCGCCGAATGGACCTCCGGCAAGCGGCGCTATTTCAGCGGAATCATCCGCGACATCACCGAACGCAAGTCTGCCGAGGATGCCCTGCGCGCGTCGAAGGCCGAAGCGGACCGCGCCAATGTCGCCAAGTCGAAGTTCCTCGCCGCCGCCAGCCATGATCTGCGCCAGCCGGTCCAGGCCATGATGCTGTTCCAGAGCGCGTTGGCGGAGCGGCTCGACGGACATCCGGCCTCCCGCCTGCTGAAGCCGCTGGGCGAGGCGATGGGAGGCTTGCGGATGCTGCTCGACAGCCTGCTCGACGTGTCCAGGCTCGATGCCGGACTGATCGTGCCGACGCCGGTGGATATGCCGGTCGGGCTGCTCCTGGAGCGGCTTGGCGCCGAATACCAGCCCCAGGCCGCGGCCAAGGGGCTGCGCCTGCGGGTTGTCCCCAGCGGTGCGACCATCCGCAGCGACCCGGCATTGCTGGAGCGCATCCTGCGCAACCTCATCGAGAACGCATTGCGCTATACGGAACGTGGCGGTGTGCTGATCGGATGCCGGCGGCAGGGCGGCAACCTGCATATCGACGTGATCGATACCGGCATCGGCATCCAACCCGACAAGCATGAGGAGATCTTCGAGGAGTTCTTCCAGGTCGGCAATCCGGAGCGCGACCGCAACAAGGGCCTGGGGCTGGGATTGGCGGTGGTACGACGCCTCGCCCGGCTGCTCGGTCACCGGATCGAACTCCGCTCGTTGCCGGGGGGCGGCTCGATGTTCCGCGTCGAGGTGCCGGTGGTGGCCCTGTCTTCGTCCGGCTCCGGCAAGCCGAACAATGTGCACCCCGTGAATGGGCATCCAGTGAATGGGCATCCCAGCCTGATCCTGGTGATCGATGACGAGCCTCTGGTGCGGAAGGGACTGCAGGCGATGCTGGAGAGCTGGGGCTATCGGGTGCTGACCGCCGGTTCCATCCAGGATGCCGTCCTGCTTGTCGAGAGCGGCAAATGGCCGGACGCCATCCTCGCCGATTACCGGCTGCGGAGCGGCGAAACCGGCCTGAATGCGATCAAGGCGGTGTGCGAACGCCTGGATGTGCCGGTGCCCGCAACGGTCATCACCGGCGATACCGCGCCTGAACGCCTGGTCGAGGTGCGGGCCGGCGGGCATGCGCTGCTCCACAAGCCGGTCGCGGCCACCGATCTGCGGAACGCCGTCGTGGAGATGTTGTCCGTCGTGGAGTAACGCCCGTCTGTGCACTGATGGGGGTCATGGGGCTCCCGGCGGCTGCGGCTGACAGCCGGTGCGCCCCGCCAGCCGCTCCTTCTCCGCGGTGAACACCGTCACCAGATGCTCGATCACCGCCCGCACCCGCGGCACCTCGCGGCGGTCACGGTGGACCAGCAGCCAGGCCTCGCGGGTTAATGGTGGGCCGGACAGCGGGCGGCGCTCCAGCCCCGGCACGCCGTCCGCCAGCATGCAGGGCAGGAAGGCGATGCCGAAGCCGGCGACCGCCGCCGCAAGCTGCCCCTGCACGCTGTTGGTGCGGAAGGCGATGCGCCGGCCGCCGCCATGGCGGTCCAGCCACAGCGCCTCCGGCAGTTCGGCCATCGACTCGTCATAGGCGATCAGCGTGTCGGGCGCCTCCGGTGCGGCGTAGAGCCCATAGCCCAGCGTCGCCAGCCGCCGCCCGACCAGATCGCCGCGCTGCGGCCGGGCCAGCCGGATCGCCAGATCGGCCTCCCGCCGGGCGAGGCTGAGGGTGCGGTTGTCGACGATGATCTCCAGGTTCAGCGCCGGGTTTGCCGCACGCAGCGGCCCCAGGCGGGGGATCAGGAAGACGTCGGCCAGCGCCTGGGTCATCGTCAGCCGGACGGTGCCGCTGAGGCCGCCGTCGTCGCCCTCGCGGCGGCGGATCGCCTGCGCCCGCTCGTCCATCGCCTCGGCCAGGGCGCGGACGCTCTCACCCTCCGTCGTCAGGACATAGCCGTCGGGGCGGCGCTCCATCAGGCTGCGGCCGAGCGTCGCTTCCAACGCAGCCAGCCGGCGCCCGACCGTGGCGTGGCTCAGCCGCAGACTACGCGCCGCCGCTGACAGGCTGCCGGCGCGGGCCAGTTCCAGGAAGACGCGCAAATCGTCCCAATCGAGCGGGCCTGTGAATTTCTGAACAGTCATCGTGCAAGGATAGCGGATGGCTGCGCATCGGTGAACGGGGCAACATGGTCTCCATCAACGCTCAACGACTACGGAGCATTTCCCGATGACGACCCTTCCCGCCCGGACCCTGCGCCAGATCGTCGGCGCGCCGAGCACGCCCAGCCCGCTCGACAAGGCCGTGCTTGTGCTGATCGATCTGCAGCGCGAATACACCGACGGCGCCCTGCGGCTGTCGGGCGTCGATGCGGCGGTGGAGCAGGCGGCGGCGTTGCTGGACCTTGCCCGCGCCAACGGCGTGCCGGTGATCCACATCGTCCATCACACTGCGGCGGGCGCGCCGGTGTTCGACCCGACCGGGCCGATGGCGGAGATCGTCCCGGCGGTCGCCCCGCGCGACGGCGAGCCGGTGATCGTCAAGAAACTCGCCAATGCCTTCGCCGGGACGGACCTGCAGACGGTGGCGCGCGATACCGGGCGGACGGAGATGATCGTCGCCGGCTTCATGACCCACAACTGCGTCAGCAGCACCGCGCGGTCGGCGGTCGATCATGGCTGGCGCGTGACGGTCGTGGCGTCGGCCACCGCCACCCGCGACCTGCCGGACGGCAAGGGCGGGGTGGTGCCGGCGGCCGACATCCAGCGCGGGGTGTTGACCGGCCTGTCCGACAGCCTCGCCACCGTGGTCGAGGATGCGCGGGCCTGGGGGTGAGCGAGAGACGGGGGCGCGGTCGGCGCCCCCGCCGCATTCTTACTTCTTGTCGGCCTTCCAGTAGTAGTTGGTGTCGAAGCTCGGCCCCCAGACGAGGCCGGTGACGTTCTTGCGCTCCGCCACCATCTCGGTCTGCTGGAACATGATGACGAAGGGCGAATCGGCCAGGACCGAGCGCTGAAGCTCTTCGTACATCTTGGCGCGCTTGGCGCTGTCGCGTTCCTCGACCGCGGCGGCGGTCTTCTTGGTCAGTTCCGGAATGTCCCAGGCGTTGCGCCAGGCCAGCGGCTTCGACTTGGCGTCGTCGCTGTTGTCGGGGTTGGAGGCGAAGGTGTCGGCGTTGGAGTTCGGATCCTGGTAATCCGCGCCCCACTGCTGGATCATCAGTTCATGGTTGCGGGCGCGGAACTTGGTCAGCACCTGCTTGCCGTCGCCGGGAATGATCTCGATCTTCACGCCGGCCTTGGCGGCGCTGGCCTGGATCGCCTGGGCCATGTCCTGGGTCGGGTTGGTGTTGCGCACGTCCATGCTGACGGTGAAGCCGTCGGGATAGCCGGCCTTCGCCAGCAGTTCCTTCGCCTTGGCCGGATCGTACTTGTAGGGGTTGTCGTTGACGGCGCCCAGGAAGCCCTTGGGCAGGAAGGCCTGATGGACGGCGCCGATGCCGTTCATGATGGAGCCGGCCATACCGTCGTAATCGACCAGATACTTGAAGGCCTCGCGCACTTCCGGCTTGGCCAGGGCGGGGACCTTCTGGTTCAGGCTGAGATACCACAGCGTGCCCTTCGGCGCCTGGACCAGACGGATGGCGTCGCTGGACTTCAGCGGTTCGAACTGCTCCGGCTTCAGGTTGCGCGCGACGTCGACGTCGCCCTTCTCCAGCAGCAGGCGCTGGGTCGCCGGTTCCGCGATGTGGCGGATCAGCACGCGCTTCAGCTTCGGCGCGCCGCGCCAGTATTTCGTGTTGGCGTCGAAGGTCAGCAGCTCGCTCGGCTTCCACTGCTTCAGGATGAAGGGGCCGGAGCCGGCGGAGTTGGTCTTCAGCCAGCCGGCGCCGAAATCGCCGTCCTTCTCCTTGCTCTTCACCAGCTTGGAATCGATGACCGACGCGACGTCGGCGGTCAGGCAGTAGAGCACGAAGGTGGGGGCATAGGCCTTGTCGGTGGTGAAGACCAGCGTCTTCGGATCGGTGGCGCGCACCATCTGGTCGACATTGTCCGGCGTCAGGCCGAACTGGGTCAGGATGAAGGCCGGGCCCTTGTTCATCTTCACCGCGCGGGCGAAGGACCATGCCACGTCGTTGGCGGTCAGCGGGTTGCCGGAATGGAAATTGATGCCGTCGCGGATCTTGAAGGTGAAGGTCTTGCCGTCCGGCGACACGGTCCAGCTTTCGGCGACCTCGCCCTCGATCTTGCTGACATCGTTGACGTCGAAATGGATCAGGCGGTCATAGACCTGGGCGCTGTATTCCGCGCCCGACAGCTCGAAGATCTCACCAGGGTCGAGGCTGACGATGTCGTCGAACTGCCACGCCATCACCAGCGAGTCCTTGGGCGTGGCGGCGATGGCCGGGCCGGCGAGGCTGACGAGGGCGAGAGCGGCGGCGCCGAGAACGGTCTGGGCAATAAGGCCGCGCTTGAAGCTGGTCATCCGTGAAGTCTCCCTGGAGGCCCGTTCGGGCACTGTTGAAGTGTGAATCTTCCTGCTGCCTTCCCCGGTATGTCAATCCGGCAGATTGGCCGTTTTCGTTCCGCCCAATTCCGTGCCGCCGTTTCCAGCCGGGACGGGTTGCAATTCGTGGGGAAAGCGCCTAGCTCCTATCGCCCCCCGGCACCATTCTTGTATTCGCGGACATTCGGCAGAAGGAAACCACCGTCATGGGCTATACCGTCGCGGTCATCGGCGCCACCGGCAATGTCGGGCGCGAGATCCTGCAAACGCTGGCCGAGCGGAAGTTCCCGGCCGACACGGTCATCGCTCTGGCCTCGGAAAAGTCGATCGGCCAGGAGGTGTCCTATGGCGAGGACGACATCCTCAAGGTCCAGGATCTCAACAAGTTCGACTTCCATGGCGTGGACATCGTCCTGTCGTCGCCCGGCGCCAAGGTGTCGGCCGTCCATGTGCCGCGCGCTGCCGCCGCCGGTGCCATGGTGATCGACAACACCTCGCACTTCCGCATGGACCCCGACGTGCCGCTGGTGGTGCCGGAGGTGAACCCGGAGGCGCTGGTCGGCTATCGCAAGCGCGGCATCATCGCCAACCCCAACTGCTCCACCATCCAGATGGCGGTGGCGCTGAAGCCGCTGCACGACCGCTACAAGATCCGCCGCGTCGTGGTGTCGACCTACCAGTCGGTGTCGGGCGCCGGCAAGGAGGCGATGGACGAGCTGTTCACCCAGACCCGCGCCATCTTCGTCAACGATCCCATCGCCAAGAGCGTCTTCCCCAAGCAGATCGCCTTCAACGTCATCCCCCAGATCGACGCCTTCATGGAGGATGGCTCCACCAAGGAAGAGTGGAAGATGATGGTGGAGACCAAGAAGATCCTCGATCCCAAGATCAAGGTCGCCGCCACCTGCGTCCGCGTGCCGACCTTCATCGGCCATGCCCTGTCGATCAACATCGAGACGGAGGAGCCGATCAGCGCCGAGGAGGCCCGCATCGTCCTGCGCGCCGCCCCCGGTGTGTCGGTGGTCGACCAGCAGACCAGCGACGGCTATGTCACGCCGGTTGAGGTCGCCGGCGACAATCCGGTCTTCGTCAGCCGCATCCGCGATGACTTCACGGTGGAGAACGGCCTGTCCTTCTGGTGCGTCGCCGACAACCTGCGCAAGGGCGCGGCGCTGAACGCCGTGCAGATCGCGGAGCTGCTGGTGCGGGATTACATGGTGGAGTGAAGGGGCGGGCTCAGCTCTTGCCCCCTCCCTAACCCTCCCCCGCCTTCGGCGGGAGAGGGAACTGCCGCCGTTTTTTGGCTCGCCACAGCAAATGTCCTACCCCCTCTCCCGCGAAGCGGGGGAGGGATGGGGAGGGGCACCCGCGCGACGACCTTCCCACCCTCCCAAATTGTCGGTAGGCTGAACCATCCCACCTGACCGGGCGGTTCCGTGCCTCGCATCCTGCCGCTGTTGTGCCTCGTCCTGCTGCTGCTCACCGGGTGCGGCGTCGATGCCGACCAGGACGCACTGTGCCGGAAGCTGATCCCGGCCTTCGACGATGGACCCGTCACCGACCTGTCCACCCGCTCATACGCCGAGGACAAGCGGGGGCTGCGCGTCGATTACCGCAGCGGCGGGCAGGCGCACTGGATCGCCTGCCGCTTCGCCGGCACCTCGATGGAGGAGGGGCGGCGCACCCTGGCCGCGGTCGCCACCGACCGCAACGGCTGGCTGACCGGCATCCGATTCGCCATGCTGCAGCAATGGCTGCGCATCAGGCCGCCGCGCGATGCCGTTGGCGTGGTGGTGGAGGTTCCGCGGGCGCAGCCGACGCGCTGGACGCCCGTCCTGTTCCTGGTCCAGCAAATCATCAACGCCGCCACCGTCGCCTGCGTCTATGGGCTGCTGGCGCTGGGCTACACGCTGGTCTACGCCATCCTCGGCCAGATCAATCTGGCGATGGGCGAACTGACGATGCTCGGCGCCATGCTGACGGCGATGGCGGCGGCCGGGCTGGGCATGGCCGGCTGGGCGACATGGCCGCCGGCCCTGCTGGGCGTGCTGGTGCTGGTGATGGGCTTCACCGCGGTGCAGGGCTGGACGATGGACCGGCTGGTCTTCCGCCGCCTGCGCGGGGTGCGCAGCCACACGCCGCTGATCGTCGCGGTGGGGCTGTCCATCGCCTATCAGGAGGGGGTGCGGCTGCTGCACGGCGCGCGTGACTGGTGGCCGGCGCCGGTGCTGACCGGGCGCTTCGACCTGTTGAGCGACGGGGCCTTCACCGTCACCGCGCTGACGGCGCAGCTGGCGATCCTGGCGCTGACCGGCGGGCTTTATGCGGCGCTGTGGGGGATCATGCAGCGCACCGCCTTCGGCCGGGCGCATCGCGCCTGCACCGATGACATCGCGGCGGCGGAGTTGGTGGGGGTGGACGTCAACCGGACGATTGCGGCGACCTTCGCCATCGGCGGCGGCCTGGCCGCGGCTGCGGGGGCGGTGATCGCGCTGTATTACGGCGGGGTGAACTTCTTCACCGGCTATCTGATCGGCTTCAAGGCGCTGGCCGCGGCGGTGGTCGGCGGCATCGGCTCGGTGCCGGGGGCGATGCTGGGCGGCGCCCTGCTGGGGCTGGTGGAGACCTTCTGGTCGGCCTATTTCGCGCTCGCCTACAAGGACATCGTGGCGTTCGGACTGCTGACGCTGTTCCTGATCTACCGGCCGCAGGGATTGATGGGGCAGGCGCGGGGCAGGGGCGATTAGGCGGGAGGTGCCGGCCGGCGGCTCAAGGCCCCGGCCGGCACCGTGACCGTCCTTACCCCACCTTCACCAGCGCATGCCGCTTCTTGCCGGCGCTGAGCTTGACCACGCCGTCGGCGTTCAGGTCCGCCGCCGTCGCCTTCGCTGCCTCGTCGGCGATCGGCCCGTCGTTCAGCTTGGCCCCACCGCCCTTGATGAGGCGCCGCGCCTCGCCCTTCGACGCCGCCAGACCGGCCGACACCAGCAGGTCGACCACCGGCAGCCCGGCCTCCAGATCGGCACGGGAGACCTCGATGCTGGGCAGACCCTCGGCCGCGGCCCCTTCCTCGAAGGCGCGACGCGCGGTCTCGGCGGCCTCCAGCGCGGCCTCCTCGCCATGGGCGAGCTTGGTCACCTCATTGGCGAGGATCTTCTTGGCCTCGTTGATCTCGGCGCCCTGCAGGCTTTCCAGCCGGGCAACCTCGTCCAGCGGCAGTTCGGTGTAGAGGCGCAGGAAGCGGCCGACGTCGGCATCCTCGGTGTTGCGCCAGTACTGCCAGAAATCATAGCTGCTGAGCTTGTCGGCGGTCAGCCACACCGCGCCGGCGGCCGTCTTGCCCATCTTGGCGCCGGAGGACGTGGTCAGCAGCGGCGTGGTCAGGCCGAACAGCTCCGCCCCGTCGGTGCGGCGGCCGAGTTCGACGCCGTTGACGATGTTGCCCCACTGGTCCGACCCGCCCATCTGCAGCGTGCAGCCGTAGCGCCGCTTCAGCTCCACAAAGTCGTAGGCCTGGAGGATCATGTAGTTGAATTCCAGGAAGGTCAGCGGCTGCTCGCGCTCCAGCCGCAGCTTGACCGATTCGAAGGTCATCATGCGGTTGATGGTGAAATGCCGGCCGATGTCGCGCAGGAGCGGGATGTATTTCAGCTCGTCCAGCCAGTCGGCGTTGTTCGCCATCACCGCGTCGGTCGGCCCGTCCCCGAAGGTCAGGTAACGGCCGAAGATGCGCTTGATGCCCGCCATGTTGTTGCCGATGACCTCGTCGGTCAGCAACTGGCGCGCCTCGTCCTTGCCCGACGGATCGCCGATCTTGGTGGTGCCGCCGCCCATCAGGACGATCGGCTTGTGGCCGGTCTTCTGCAGCCAGCGCAGCATCATGATCGGCAGTAGGCTGCCGACATGCAAGCTGTCGGCGGTGCAGTCGAAGCCGATATAGGCGACGATCGGTCCCTTCGCCGCACGCTCGTCCAGCGTGGCGAGGTCGGTGCACTGGTGGATGAACCCGCGCTCCTGAAGGGTGCGCAGGAACTCCGAAGAGGGAGCCGAGGGGGTGGTCGTCGTCATGGCCGCAATCCGGCTGTCGTTGAAATGAAGGGCGGGCCCGCCGGCCGGGAGAGGTCGGAGAATTCCCGCGGTCTGTTACCACGGAACGGCCCCTGCCTCAATGCGGCGGCCGGATCGCCGCCGGATCGCTGTGGGGGAACCGGTGCCGCTGTCGGCCTGTTCTCCGGCTCAAGCATCGCTGCGCTGCCGCAAGTCAAATTCCACAAATGAAGCCTGGGAATTCGCAAGTTTCCTCGTCAGTCGCAATTGACATTGATTCGCAAGACAGACCTGCCGCCTTGTCTGTATTTTAGGCAGTTCGCCCCTGCGTCAATTGATAGTGACTATCAACTACATCTTTGTTTCGGCGGGATATTTTTATTGTGCGAGTCCTTCGTCTGTGACAAGGTGCGACAAATTATCCATTCAGGAGCATCCCACCATGCAAGGCGATCAAGGGGTCCTGGACCGTTTGAACAAGCTGCTCACCGGCGAGCTGAGCGCGGCCGACCAGTATCTGTCCCACGCGCGCAGCATGGAGGACATGGGCCTCAAGGCGCTCGCCGAGCGCATCTCGCACGAGCGGGAAGAGGAGCTTGAGCATGCCGACAAGCTGATCCGCCGCATCCTGTTCCTGGAAGGCACGCCCGACGTCGCCAGCCGCGACCCGATTCACATCGGCAAGACCGTTCCGGAAATGATGCGGAACGACCTGAACCTCGAATATGAGGTGGTGGCCGCCCTGAAGGAGGCAATCGCCTATTGCGAGCAGGTGAAGGATTACGACACCCGCCGCATCCTGCTGGAACTGCTGGTCGACACGGAAGAAGACCATGCCCACTGGCTGGAGCAGCAGCTTGGCCTGATCGACATGCTCGGCGTGCAGAATTACCTGCAGTCGGCCATGGGCGGCTTCCCGAGCTGAGAGGGGGACGGACCATGAAGGGCAACAGCGACGTCATCGCCCAGCTGCAGATCGTCCTGAAGGACCAGCTGACGCAGATCAACCAGTATTTCCTGCACGCCCGCATGCTGAAGAACTGGGGCGTCAAGGCTCTGGGCAAGTGGGAGTATCACGCCTCCATCGAGGTGATGAAAAGCGCGGACGAGATCATCGAACGCATCCTGTTCATCGAGGCGATCCCCAACCTCCAGGACCTCGGCAAGCTGCGCATCGGCGAGGACGTGCCGGAAATCCTGGCCAGCGACCTCGCCGCCGAGCGCGAGGCCCGCGACCGCATCGCCAACGCCATCGCCGTGTGCGAGCAAAAGGCCGACTACGTGTCGCGCGACGAGCTGTCCGAACTGCTGGAGGAGTCGGAAGAGCGCATCGACTATCTGGAAACCCAGCTGAGCCTGATCGACGACATCGGCCTGCCGAACTACATCCAGTCGGCGATGGGCGAGTTCAAGGACTGAGGGGGTTTGGGGCGTCGAAGCTTTGCGACGTTAGACCCCCACCTTAATCCTCCCCCGCTGGGCGGGGGAGGTTAGGTGGGGGTCTAACTCGCCTCAATAGTCGCGCCCCCTCAAACCCGCCCCAAAATCTCCTCCGCCAGCGCCTGCATCTCCGCAGCCGCTTGCGTCTTGCGCGCGGCCTCCGTCACCGACAGGCCGGTCATCAGCGTGCCGGCATAGGCGGTGCGATTGCCGACCTGCGCCGCCGCCAGCTCCACCGCCGGCGGGGCGACCAGGTCATGCACCTTGGCGATCAGTTCGTCGGCGATGCGGGCGCGTGGCGGCACGCGGTTCAGCACCAGCAGCAGCCGGCGCTTCTCCTGTGCCGCCAGATCGATGGTCGGATGGACCGCCCACAAATCCATCGGGCTCGGCTGCACCGGGGCGATCACCAGCGTGGCGGCACGGACGGCGATGCGCGCCTCGGTCTGGGCATGGGGCGGGCTGTCGATGACCACGATGTCGTGGGCGCGCGCCAGCTTCTCCACCTCCGCCTGGGTGCGCCAGCCGGTGATCTGCACATGGGTGAAGCCGGGCTGCCCGCCGGTCGCCTCGGCCCGCACGGCGTGCCAGCGGGTCAGGCTGCCCTGCGGGTCGATGTCGACGGTGGCGACCTTGTACCCGAGCTGAGTCCAGGCGATGGCGAGGTGGGCGGCCAGCGTGGTCTTGCCGGCGCCGCCTTTCTGCTGCGCCACGGTGAAGACCTTGCCCGTCATGCCCGCACCCATCATGTTGTGTTCGGTGATTGCGCATCCCCCTCATAACCTTGGGCATGGCACCGGTGCAACCGCGCGAATTGACACCGGTGCTGCACTGGCTAGAAAGACGCCGTGACCGACCATTCCGCACCCGATACCGGTGAGAAGCGCCCGGCGCTGATCCCGGCCACCCCCGCCGGCATCAATCGCGCGGCCGAGCTGCTGCGCGCCGGCCGTCTGGTCGCCTTCCCGACCGAGACGGTCTATGGCCTGGGCGCCGACGCCACCGACGACCGCGCCGTGGCGGCCATATTCGCCGCCAAGGGCCGGCCGCAGTTCAATCCGCTGATCGTCCATGTGCCCGATCTGGTCGCCGCCCACTCCTGGGGCCTGTTCGACGACCGCGCCCATGATCTGGCGACGCAGTTCTGGCCCGGTCCGCTGACCATGGTGGTGCCGCGCCCGGCCAATTCCGCCCTGTCGCTGCTGGTCAGCGCCGGGCTGGACAGCATCGCCATCCGCGTGCCCAACCACCCGGTGGCGCAAGCGATCCTGCGCGCCGTCGGCAAGCCGATCGCCGCGCCCAGCGCCAACCGCTCCGGCGCCGTCAGCCCGACCACGCCGCATCATGTGCTGGAAAGCCTGGGCGACCGGGTCGACGCCATCGTCACCGGCGGCAAATGCATGGTCGGGCTGGAGTCCACCGTCATCGACCTGACCGGCCCGGAAGCCGTGCTGCTGCGCCCCGGCGCCGTGCTGCCCGACGAGATGGAGCGGCTGATCGGCCCGATCCGCCTGTCGGCCGGCGACCCGACGGCGCCGAAATCGCCCGGCCAGCTGGAAAGCCACTACGCCCCGAATGCGGCGGTACGCCTCAACGCATCGTCGGCGGAGGAGGACGAGGCCTTCCTGACCTTCGGCCCCGACCGCTTCGTCTTCGGCGGCACCACCCGCCTGAACCTGAGCTTGGAAGGCGACCTGAACGAGGCCGCCGCCAACCTGTTCTCGCACCTGCGCAGCCTGGACCAGAGCGGCGCCAAGCGCATCGCCGTGATGCCGATCCCGGAGGTGGGTCTGGGGATGGCGATCAACGACCGCCTGCGCCGTGCCGCCGCCCCGCGCAGCTAAATCCTGCCGTGGCGGCTGGTCTGCGCAACAGGTGCATGGAAATGGGGGCGGCTAGATTGTAGAAGTGTCGCGTTTCATTGCGACACCTCCACCTGCCGGACCTCAAGCGCCATGACCAACATCGCCGCCGCTCTCGACCAGATCCGCGCCATCGTCGGCCCGTCCGGCATCCTCACCGACGCCGCCGACATGGCTCCCTACCTTGCGGAGTGGCGCGGGCGCTTCAAGGGCAACAGCCCGGCGGTGGTCCGCCCGGCCAGCACCGAGGAGGTCGCGGCGGTCGTCAAGGTCTGCGCCGAGGCCGGCATCCCCATCGTCCCGCAGGGCGGCAACACCAGCCTCGTCGGCGGCTCCATCCCGTACGAGGAGGGGCGCGAGATCGTGCTGAGCCTGTCGCGCATGAACCGCATCCGCGACATCGACACGCTGAACTACACCATGACGGTGGAGGCCGGCGTGGTGCTGACCAGCATCCAGGAGGCCGCGGCCGACGCCGACCGCCTGTTCCCGCTCAGCCTGGGGGCGGAGGGCACGGCGCAGATCGGCGGCCTGATCTCCACCAACGCCGGCGGCATCAACGTCCTGCGCTACGGCAACACCCGCGACCTCGTGTTGGGGCTGGAGGTGGTTCTGGCCGACGGCCGCGTCTGGGACGGCATGCGCCGGCTGCGCAAGAACAACACCGGCTACGACCTGAAGAACCTGTTCGTCGGCGCCGAAGGCACGCTGGGCATCATCACCGCCGCGGTGCTGAAGCTGTTCCCGCGCCCGCGCCAGTCGATCACCGCCTTCGTCGCCGTGCCGAGCCCCGCCGCCGCCATCGAGCTGCTGGCCCGCCTGCGCGCCGCCTCCGGCGATGCCGTGTCGGCTTTCGAGCTGATGTCGCGCCGCTGCCTGGATTTCGCCCTGAAACACGTCGCCGGCACCATCGACCCGCTGTCGGAGCCGTCGCCCTGGTATGTCCTGACCGAGCTGACCGCCGGCACACAGTCCGACGCCTTCCAGGAGACGGTGGAGACCGCGCTGGGCGAGGCGTTCGAGGCCGAGCTGGCGACCGACGCCACGCTGGCCCAGTCGGACGCCCAGGCCAAGCAGCTGTGGTTCATCCGCGAGGCCATCGTCGAAGCGCAGAAGTTCGAAGGCGGCTCGATCAAGAACGACGTGTCGATCCCGGTCTCCCGCGTCGCCGAGTTCATTGAACTGGCCGAAGCGGCGGTGGCGAAGGCCTGCCCCGGCATCCGCCCGACCCCCTTCGGCCATGTCGGCGACGGCAACATCCACTTCAACCTCAGCCAGCCCGAGGGCGCCGACACCAAGGCCTATCTCGACCGCTGGGACGAGATCTGCCACGTCGTCAATGAGGTGATCTTCAAGCTCGACGGTTCGATCTCCGCCGAACATGGCGTCGGCCGCTTCAAAAAGGACGAGATGCCGGTCATCAAGGGGCCGGTGGAGTTCGACATGCTGCGCGCCATCAAGGCGACGCTGGACCCCAAGGGCCTGCTGAACCCCGGCAAGATGCTTCCCTGAACCCCCTCACCGGTCGCCCGCGTCATAAAATTGCGGGGGACAGGCTTGCGGCGAAAGACGTATGGCCGCGCTTGTCCCCGGCGCGACACAAGGCTATGGTGCGGCCTCCGATTGTTCTGCGCCTGTCGTACCGCGAGAGAGAGTTTTTCCGATGTCCAAGCCGCGCACTCTGTTCGACAAGATTTGGGACAGCCACGTCGTGCATCGCCAGGACGACGGCACCTGCATCCTCTATATCGACCGCCATCTGGTCCATGAAGTGACCAGCCCGCAGGCGTTCGAAGGACTGCGCGTTGCCGGCCGCAAGGTGCGGCGTCCGGAAGCCACTCTCGCCGTGCCCGACCACAATGTCCCCACCACCGACCGCTCCAAGGGCATCACCGAGGAGGAAAGCCGGATCCAGGTGGAGACGCTCGACAAGAACGCCCGCGACTTCGGCGTCCGCTACTTCCCGATGGACGACGTCCGCCAGGGCATCGTGCACATCGTCGGTCCGGAACAGGGCTTCACCCTGCCCGGCGCCACCATCGTCTGCGGCGACAGCCACACCGCCACCCACGGTGCGTTCGGTGCGCTGGCCTTCGGCATCGGCACGTCGGAGGTGGAGCATGTGCTGGCCACCCAGACCCTGCTGCAGAAGCCGGCCAAGAACATGCTGATCCGCGTGGACGGCAAGGTGAACCCGGGCGTCACCGCCAAGGACATCGTGCTGGCCATCATCGGCAAGATCGGCACCGCCGGCGGCACCGGCTACGTCATCGAATTCGCGGGTGAAGCCATCCGCGACCTGTCGATGGAAGGCCGCATGACCGTCTGCAACATGGCGATCGAAGGCGGCGCTCGCGCCGGCCTGATCGCCCCGGACGAGAAGACCTTCGCCTATGTCCAGGGCCGCGCTCTGGCCCCGAAGGCCGGCGCCTGGGAGCAGGCCGTCCAATATTGGAAGACGCTGCCGTCGGACGAGGGTGCGGTCTATGACGCCACCGTCGTGCTGAACGCCGCCGACATCGTCCCGCAGGTCACCTGGGGCACCAGCCCGGAAGACGTGCTGCCGATCACCGCGACCGTGCCGAACCCGGCCGAGATCGCCGACGCCGGCAAGCGCGCCGCCGTCGAGCGCTCGCTCGCCTACATGGGGCTGACCCCCGGCCAGCCGCTGACCGAGGTGAAGGTGGACACCGTCTTCATCGGCTCCTGCACCAACGGCCGCATCGAAGACCTGCGCGCCGCCGCCGAGGTCGCCAAGGGCCGCAAGGTCGCCGAGGGCGTGCGCGCCCTGGTGGTCCCCGGTTCGGGTCTGGTCAAGGAGCAGGCCGAGGAAGAGGGTCTGGACAAGATCTTCACCGAGGCCGGCTTCGAATGGCGCGAGCCGGGCTGCTCCATGTGCCTGGCGATGAACGCCGATCGTCTGGCTCCCGGCGAGCGCAGCGCCTCGACCTCCAACCGCAACTTCGAAGGCCGTCAGGGCCGCGGCGGCCGCACCCACCTCGTCAGCCCGGCGATGGCCGTGGCGGCGGCGGTGACCGGCCATCTGGCCGACGTCCGCGCTCTGTAAGACTGTACTGTAAGGTAAAGTTGCTGGAGGGGCAGGCTCGGGGTTCTCCCCCCGATCCTGCCCCTTTTGCATGAAGCAACGCTTGGTACTGGTGCGGCGGGCTGCCGCTTCAGCGCGTATGCGCCTCCGGCGGCGCCTTGGTGTCGGGCATCGGCGTGCCGTCGCCGCCCAGGAAGAACAGGTTGCGCAGGAAACCCGGCGCCAGCACCGCCAGCGGGTTGACCGACACGTCGGGATCGGACAGCGGTCCCTGCACATGCCAGGTGGCGGAGAAGATACCCTGGCCTTCGCCGCCGCTGAGGATGTCGCCCAGCAGCGGGATCTGGCCGATCAGGCGGTTCAGGCCATAGACCGGGACGATGGTGCCCTGCAGGTTGGCGGTTTCCGTTTCCAGATCGATCTGACCCTCCAGCGTCAGGCCGAGCGCCGAGCCTGAGGTGCGCAGATCCTTAAGATTCAGCAGCCGGCCCTCCTTGCGGAAGTCAGCCACCATGCGGCCGAACGCGATGCCCTTGCCGCCGCCCAGCAGCTCAGCAAATCCTGATGGCGAGATGGCGTTCAGGATGCGGGCCAGCGCAGGAACGTCGATCAGCGTGTAATCGCGGATCTCGGCCTTGCCGACGATGGCGGCGTCGGCCCGCGGCTCGGCAGAGCGGCCGGTCAGGGTCAGCCGGCCGCCGCGCATGCGGTCGTTCAGATCCATCGCCTGCAGGGCGGAACCGAGATCGTCGGCAGTGATGGCGAGGTCGTAGACGCCTTGCGGACCCGGCCGCCATTTCATCGACACGCCGCCGCCTTCGCTGCGGCCGGTGAGGTCGAGCAGGGTCCAGGCGGCGGCGTTCCGCCGCATGGCTCCCGAGACCTGCCGCAGCCGCCGGCCCTCGCCGAACACCACCGAATCGAACTTAATGGTGACGTCCAGCGGCGTCTTGCGGCCGTCGTCGGTGGGGGAGGGCGGCTTCTTGGGCGGGGGCGCGACGGCGCCCTCGCCGGACGGCGTCTTGCCGGTCAGGCCGCGGGCGTCCAGGCTGGCGCCGGTGATGGTACCGGCATAGCCGCCGGACGGACCGCCCGGTTTGGCGGGAGGCAGCACGGTCAGGTCGGCGCGCAGGTCGGTCTGGCCCAGCTTGAAGCTGGGAGTCTGCACCCGCGCCACCCGCTTGCCGCCGTCGGCCAGCTCCAGATTGGTGACGCTCTTCAGGCCGCCGGCGTCGATGGTCAGGTTGCTGATGCGGGTGGGGCGGTCCTTGTCGAACTCCAGCGTCAGCTTGCCGGTGCCGGGCTTGCCGGGGGGCTTGGCCCAGCCCAGTTCCTCGATCGACAGCCGGGTCTTCTCCAGGTTCAGGTTGCCGGTCAGCAGCAGCTTGTGCTTGCGGTCCACCGTGAACAGGATGTCGGCGCCGAAGGGACCCTGCACCCGGTCTTCCAGGTCGATGCCGTGGGCGCGCAGATCGTCGGCGGTGGCGTCGCCCTTCACGGCGATGCGGGTGCGCGGACCCTTGGCGGCGCTGTCGAAGGACTCGTTCCAATCGACGGTGACGGGAATGCCGTCCAGCTTGGTGGCGCCCTTGATCTGCATCGCCTTGAGGTCGAGCGCCAGCGACAGCTCGCCGTCGGTGGCGTTCAGCCCGGCCGCGACCTTCTCCACCGCCACCTTGTGCAGCTTGCCGGTGACGTCCAGCTCCAGCTGCTCCACCTTCAGGTCGGCCAGCAGGGGGAAGGCGAAATGCAGCTGCGCGTCGGCGGTGCCCTGGGTGCGCTTCGGGTCCATCTCCAGCTTGGTCGGATAGCCCAGCGGCGGCATGTCGATCAGGGTCAGGATGGAGCGCACCGGACCCTGGACCGGCAGGCGGATGTCCATCGTCTCCTTGCCGATGTCCAGCCCGCCGATCACCACCTTGCCGTCGCCGACCTCGATGTCGCCGGATTTCGGGTCGGCGATCCGGCCGCCCTTGGTCAGGACGGTGAAGGTCTTGCCGTCGGTCGTCGCCTCCAGCCCGGCGCCGGTGACCGGCGTCAGGTCGTGGAAATAGCGGACACTGATGTCCTGTCCGGCCATGGTGGCGAGGAAGCGCGTCTGTTCGGGCGGTCCCGACCCATCGAGCGGTACCGAGAGGTCCACCTCCGCCCGCGCCTCCGTCACCGTTCCATGCGACAGGTTCCGGGTCACCCATTCCCGCGCGTTGGGGCCGGCGACGGTGGGCCAGTAGCGGTGCAGCTCGTCCAGCGCCACGCCGCGGGCAGCCGCCTGCGCCTCCACCGCCATGCGGTCGCCCTGGCGGAGCGCGGTGCCGCTGGCCTCCACCTTCGGCTGAGGCCCGCCGGCGTCGCCCAGCACCGCGTTCAGCCCGTCCAGTTCGACGCGGTCGCGGTCGCCATGCAGGCGCAGCCGCGCCGACTCGATCGGCAGCGGCCCCTCGAACAGGTCCGGGCGAAGCAGATGCCCGCGCCCGGCGGCGATGTCGGCCTTGCCGCCGGTCGGCTGAAGCGAGGAGCCGAAGGCGACCTCCACCGTTCCCGACAGCGGCAGGTCGGCAGCCTTCAGTGGGGCCAGCAGCGGGGCGAGGCCGGCGACGGCGGCGGGGGTGAAACCGGTCAGCCGCGCCGACGCACGGCCGTCCTTGTCCGGCCCCTGCCGTCCCGACAGCTCCAGCCCGGCGGTGCGGCCACCGGCGGTCAGCGACAGGGCGGCCTGCAGGTCGCGCCCCTCATCGGTCTCCACCAGTTCGCCCCGGCCGCTCAAGCCCAGCGCTTCGCCGCCATCCGCCGCGTCCAGCGACAGATCGTCGATCCGCAGCCGCCGGCCCGGCACGTCCAGGCTGCCGCGCAGCTCCAGGCTCCGCACCGCGACCGGCTCCGGCCGCAGGGCGGCGGGAAGGGCGATGCTGCCGCTGCCGCCGCGCAGGTTCAGGTCGACCGTCATCGGTTCGAAGCGCGGGTCGAGCCGCGCCGTGACCGTGCCGGACAGCGGCAGCTTCACCGCCGACAGCGGCGCCATTGCCGGCCCGACCTCCGCCAGCGCCGCCGGTTCCAGCCCGTCGACCGACAGGGTCAGGTCGGTGGTGGCGTCGGCGATGCTGTAATGGCCGGTGGCGGCGACGGTCACCGCCTGGGGCGTCCCCGTTCCGCTGGTATTGCCGAGGTCCAGCGTGACGCGGGCGCGGCCCTGGGCGCCCTGGGAGTCGCGGGTCAGCACGATGTCGGCGCGCGTGGCGTGCCAGGACAGGTCGAGCATGCGGTTCTCGACCCGCAGGTCGGCACCGACCACCGACAGCCGGCGCAGCAGACCAAGGGGCCGGTCGATGTCGGGCGGGCGGCGCAGGCTGTCCAGCGCCTCGTCCATCAGGTCGGGGCCGGCATTGTCGGATCTGCCGGCGGATTCGGCGTCGGCCCGCACGTCGAAGGCGAGGCCGCCGTCGGCGCGGCGCAGCACGGTCAGGCGCGGCCGGACCAGATCCAGGCGCGTCGGCGACAGCGTGCCGCGGAACAGGGCCGGAATGGAGAAGCCGATGCCCATCTCCGGCACCGCCGCCAGCTCCGCCCCCCCGGCATTCAGCGCCTGCACCCGGCGGGCGCGCAGGTCGAGACGCCGTCCGCCGGTGTTCTCAAGCCCGTCCTCGTCCTCCAGCGACAGCACCAGTTCGCCGATGTCGATGTGGAAGCGGCCGTCGCGGTCGCTCAGCGCCTGCTCGACATAGGGAATCAGCGGGTCGAGGGCGATCGGCCCCTGCGACAGCCGCCACGCGAACAGCCCGCCGGCCGCAAGCGCTACGGCACCGACCCCGGTCAGCGTCAGGCCGAGGATCTTCGCGGTGCGGCGGATCATCGGTCACCGTCGGAAAAAGAAGGATAATTGGTCCGATTGACCTTCACGCCCGACACGTGCAGCTTTCTGCCCATGATTTGAGCAGGAAAGACGGTTGCCATGCCCAGCCCCATCGCGTTCTCAAGCCCCTTGCCGAAGCCCTTCGACGCCGCGCAGGCGGCGCTGGGGATGGAGCGCTGGCGCCAGCAGGCCGCCGCGGCGGAGCCGGAGACCCGTGCCTGGGCGGAGGCCTTCGCCGATTCGGAACCCGGCCGGGCGCTGATCGAGGCGGTGTGCGGCAACAGCCCGTATCTCGGCCACAGCCTGACGCGGGAGCTGCCCTTCGTCGCCCGGACGGTGCAGGACGGGTTCGACGACAGCTTCGCCGCGCTGATCGCCGCCCTCCATGCCGAGCATGACGAGGAAAAGTCGATGGACCGGCTGATGGCGGGCTTGCGGGTGGCGAAGCGGCGGGCGGCGCTGCTGATCGCGCTGGCCGACATCGCCGGTGCGTGGCCGCTGTTCCGCGTCACCGGCGCGCTGTCGGAGCTGGCGGAGACGGGGGTGCAACTGGCCGCGAATTTCCTGCTGCGCCGCGCCGGGGAGGCGGGGACGCTGACGCTGCCGGATCCGCAGCGACCGTGGGTCGGTTCGGGCCTGATCGTGTTGGGCATGGGTAAGCTTGGCGGGCGCGAACTCAACTATTCCAGCGACATCGACCTGATCGTCCTGTACGACGACGCTGTTGTGCAGACGCCCCAGCCGGACAACCTCGCGCGAACCTTCATCAGGCTCGCACGCGATCTTGTCCGCATTATGGATGAACGGACCAAGGACGGCTACGTCTTCCGCACCGACCTTCGGCTTAGGCCGGATCCCGGTGCCACGCCTCTGGCGGTTTCCGTCTCCGCAGCCGAAATTTATTACGGCAGCGTCGGCCAGAACTGGGAACGCGCGGCGATGATCAAGGCGCGCCCCATCGCCGGCGATCCGGAGGCGGGGGCCTCCTTCCTCCGCTTCCTGGAGCCCTTTGTCTGGCGCCGCAACCTGGATTTCGCCGCCATCCAGGACATCCATTCGATCAAGCGCCAGATCAACGCCCACAAGGGCCACCGCGAGGTGACGGTCAACGGCCACGACATCAAGGTCGGCCGCGGCGGCATCCGCGAGATCGAGTTCTTCGCCCAGACCCAGCAGCTGATCTTCGGCGGGCGCGACCCGCGCGTGCGCATCGCCCCGACCCTGATGGCGAACGAGGCGCTGCGCGACGTCGGCCGGGTGCCGCCGCAGACGGTGGAGGAGCTTGCCGGGGCCTATCATTTCCTGCGTCGTGTCGAACACCGCATCCAGATGATCGACGACCAGCAGACCCACCGTATTCCCGCCGACGATGCCGGGGTGGCGCATCTGGCGACCTTCCTCGGCTATGACGATCCCGCCGCCTTCCGGGCGGAGCTGCTGGCGACGCTGGGGCAGGTCGAGGACCGCTATGCCGAGCTGTTCGAGGAGGCGCCGTCGCTCTCCGGCCCCGGCAATCTGGTCTTCACCGGCACCGATCCCGACCCCGGCACGGTGGAGACGCTGACGGGCATGGGCTTCGCCGATCCGGCGCGCGTCATCAGCGTGGTGTCGGCCTGGCACCGTGGCCGCTACCGCGCCACCCGGTCGGGTCGCGCGCGGGAGCTGCTGACCGAGCTGACGCCGGCCCTGCTGAGCGCGCTGGCCAAGACGCCGGCGCCCGATTCGGCGCTGATGAACTTCGACGACTTCCTGGGCAAGCTGCCGGCCGGCGTCGGGCTGTTTTCCCTGTTCGTCGCCAATCCCTGGCTCTTGGAGCTGGTGGCGGAGATCATGGGCATCGCGCCGCAGATGGCGAAGACGCTGTCGCGCAACCCGTCGCTGTTGGATGCCGTGCTGTCGCCGGACTTCTTCGACCCGCTGCCGGGCAAGGAGGACGGGCTGGCAGACGACCATGCCCGCGTCATGGCGGCGGCCCGTGATTTCGAGGATGCGCTTACCCTGTCGCGGCGCTGGACCAACGACCAGCGCTTCCGCGCCGGGGTGCATATCCTGCGCGGCATCACCGACGGCGACCGCTGCGGCGCCTTCCTGGCCGATCTGGCCGACATCGTCGTCCCCGACCTCGCCCGCCGGGTGGAGGAGGAGTTCGCCCAGCGCCACGGCCACATTCCGGGCGGCGCCTGGGTGGTGGTGGCGATGGGCAAGCTGGGCAGCCGGCAACTGACCATCACGTCGGACATCGACCTGATCGTCATCTATGACGTGGTGCCCGGAGAAGGGCCGCGTCTGTCGGACGGCACCAAGCCGCTGTCGCCCAACGAGTATTACATCAAGCTGACCCAGCGCCTGACCAACGCCATCACCGCACCGATGGGCGACGGGCGGCTCTACGAGGTGGACATGCGGCTGCGCCCGTCGGGCAATGCCGGGCCGCTCGCCACCTCGCTGGACGCCTTCCTCAAGTATCAGACCACCGACGCCTGGACCTGGGAGCATATGGCCCTGACCCGCGCCCGGGTGATTGGTGGCGATCCGGCGCTGGCGGACCGTGTGTCGGCGGCGATCCGCTCGGTGCTGACCGCCCCGCGCGATGCCGACCGGCTGCTGTGGGATGTCGCCGACATGCGGCGGCGAATCGAGAAGGAATTCGGGACGACCAACGTCTGGAACGTCAAATACGCCCGCGGCGGCCTGATCGACATCGAGTTCATCGCCCAGTACCTGCAATTGCGCCATGGGCACGAGCGTCCGGACATCCTGCACATCGGCACCGCCAAGGCGCTGGGATGCGCCGCCCGGACGGGGACGCTGGACCCGGGGGTGGCGGAGGATCTGGAGGCGACGCTGCGGCTGTGGCGGCGGGTGCAGGGCTTCCTGCGGCTGACCACCGCCGGGGTGCTCGACCCCAACCAGGTGTCGCCCAGCCTGCTGGCCGGGCTGGTCCGCGCCGCCTTTCCTGACGAGCGTGAGCCTGGCGGTGTTGACTTCCCGGAACTGGACCACAGAATCCGTGCCGTCGCCGCCCGCGCCCATGGTCATTTCAAGACCCTGGTCGAGGAACCGGCAGGCCGTCTGGCCCCACCCAACACGCCTCCGGCCTGAGAACTCGCTTCGCCGCCGGCAAGAAGAAGGACATTCGAGCAGCCATGACCGTAGACGTCGGATCGCCCGCCCCGGATTTCACCATGCCGACCGATGGCGGGGGCAGCGTCACGCTGTCGGCCCTGCGCGGCAAGCCGGTGGTGCTGTATTTCTACCCGAAGGACGACACGTCGGGCTGCACGTCGGAGGCCTGCGGCTTCCGCGACCAGCTGCCCGACTTCTCCGCCGTGGATGCGGTGGTGATTGGCGTCTCCAAGGACAGCGTCGCCAGCCACGACAAGTTCAAGGCCAAGCACGAGCTGACCTTCACCCTGGCGTCGGACACCGACGGCGCCGTGTGCGAGGCCTATGGCACCTGGGTTGAAAAGAGCATGTACGGGCGCAAATACATGGGTATCGACCGCGCCACCTTCCTGATCGACAAGGACGGCGTGGTGCGCAACGTCTGGCGCAAGGTGAAGGTCACCGGCCATGTCGCCGCGGTCTTGAAGGCCGTGCAGGCGCTGTAACCTCCAACGGGAAGGTGGGGCGCCTTTTTCT
The DNA here is from genome assembly GCF_003115935.1 of Azospirillum sp. TSH20. Classification (NCBI taxonomy): domain Bacteria; kingdom Pseudomonadati; phylum Pseudomonadota; class Alphaproteobacteria; order Rhodospirillales; family Azospirillaceae; genus Azospirillum; species Azospirillum sp. TSH20. The sequence continues at coordinate 38,489 of NZ_LGQU01000108.1, read as the reverse complement.
CCCGGTATGGACCGGACGGGAAGGGCGCGCTGCCGACCCGGCTATTCCCCTGGCGTGCGGATTTACGCCCGAAGGGTATTTTTAGAATCGCCCCAAACAAGCCTACACTTCGTGCATTCCGGCACCAGAGGCCGCGCAACCCACCGCGGTTTTGGTCCTTCGGCTGCCCCAGGGATGCACACGCCATGAACGTTGCGAACATTGCCCGGCGCCTCGTCGCCGGAGAGCTTCACTATGCGCTGGGCCGGTTCGAATCGGTGCGGCGCGGCTACAGTGCCCTGCGCCGTCTGTCTCCCCGGTCGCGCCAGCGGGCGCCGGCCGGCCCGCCCATATCCCTGCCTCCGCTTTCGGTCAGCCTGTTTCCCGGCCAGGCCATCGACCGCGCGCTGGCCGATCTGCGGCGCGACTCGATCGCGCTCGGTTTCGATCTGCCTTGGGCCATGGTGGAGGAGATGGTGGAGTTCGCCACCCACTCCCCCCTGCAGCGGCGGCTGCGCGACGACCGCGTGTTCTATCGCCACAACGTCCGCAAGGGCCGGCTGGAGGATGGATCGCCCGCGGTTATGGGCATCGTCCCCGATCCGCTGGACTGCCCGGCGGTGCGCCGGGTCTGCCGTGATCCGTTGCTGATGCAATGCGCCGGGGCGTTCCTGGGCTTTCCCGCCACCAAGATCATCCCGCGCCTGTTCTGGAGCTTCGTCACCGACGCCACCGACGATGAGCGGCGCCAGCTGGGCCAGACCATCGACTGGCATTACGACGTCCACGACTTCCATTTCTGCTCGGCGCAGTTCTATCTGACCGATGTCGGGCCGGGGGCGGGGGAGCATGCGCTGGTCCGCGGCAGCCATCACGGCAAGTCGCTGCGCATGCTGCTGGGTTCCGCCAACGCCCGCGACGAGGAGCTGTTCACCCGCTTCGCCCGCGACCGCATCCTGGTGGTGGAGGGGCCGGCCGGCACCGGTTTCATCGAGGACACCTCCTGCTACCACCGCGCCACCCCGCCGGTCAGCCGCGAGCGGCTGATGCTGCAGCTCTGGATCAGCTGAGCTAGACTGCGCCGCATCGTCACAGGGGATGCGGAACGGATGATGGAAGCGAAGAACGGGCTGTGCACGGTCGTCGGCCTGATGAGCGGCACCTCGATGGACGGCATCGACGCCGCTTTGCTGCGCACCGACGGCCGCGACCGGGTGGAGGCGCTGGACTTCCTGACCATCCCCTATGACGACGGCTTCCGTGCCCGTCTGCGCGGCTGCCTGGGACGGACAGACAGCGACGGGACGGTGGCGGCGGTGGAGCGCGACCTGACCGACGCCCATGCCGACGCGGTGCGCCGCCTGCTCGACAAGGCGGGCGTCGCGCCGGCGGCGGTCGAGCTGATCGGCTTCCACGGCCACACCATCCATCATGACCCGGACCGGCGCATCACCCGCCAGATCGGCGACGGCGCACGGCTGGCCGCGGCGACCGGCATCGCCGTGGTCAACGACTTCCGCAGCGCCGACGTCGCCGCAGGCGGGCAGGGGGCGCCTTTGGTCCCGCTGTTTCACCGGGCGCTGGCGCATGGGCTGCCGCGTCCGCTCGCCGTCCTCAACATCGGCGGCGTCGCCAATGTCAGCTGGATCGGCCCCGAATCGGCGGACGGGGAGGCGGACGTCGTCGCCTGCGACACCGGGCCGGGCAACGCCCTGATCGACGATTGGGTGCTGCGCCACGGGATCGGCCGTTTTGATGCCGGTGGTGCGCTGGCGGCGGCGGGGCGGGTGGATGGCGCGGCGTTGGCAGCCCTGATGGCCCATCCCTATTTCGACCGTCCGGCGCCCAAGTCGCTGGACCGCGACGCCTTCGATCCAGCGCCGGTGGCAGCATTGTCACCACAGGACGGCGCCGCCACCCTGACCGCCTTCACCGCCGAATCGGTCGCCCGAATCGTGCCCCATCTGCCGGCCGCGCCGGTGCACTGGCTGGTCTGCGGCGGCGGGCGGCACAATGCCACGCTGATGGCGATGCTGGCCGACCGGCTGGGCGTGCCCGTCGAGTCGGCCGATCTCGTCGGCTGGGATGGCGACGCGCTGGAGGCGCAGGCATTCGGCTATCTGGCGGTGCGCAGCCGGCTGGGGCTGCCGCTCAGCCTGCCGGCCACCACCGGCGTGCCGGTGCCCATGCCGGGCGGTGTGTTCCACCCGGTCGACTGACCGGGCCCTGTGCGTCCCGTCCGTTCGGCGGGCAGTGCGTCGCGGCTGCGGGCCGTCGCCAGCAGCACCAGGGCGGCGAAAGGCACCAGCCAGATCACGCGGTTCTGATAGCGGTCATGGACCGCCGACAGCCCGCCGGTGACGATGGCGTTCAGCACCAGCCCCAGCCCGATGACCAGAAGCAGCATCCGCACCCGGTCGCCGACCCGCCGCCAGCGGCCCAGCCCCATCGTGGCGAGCCCCAGCACGCCGAGCGACAGGGACAGATCCTCGACCAGCGCCAGCCCGCTGCGGGGGAAGCGCTGCTGCGTCTGCAGCGAGTGGTCGAAGGCGGCATAGACCGCCGCGGGGAAGCGGCTGAACAGCCGGCGGGTCAGCGGCTTGACCGGGTCGTTCAGGGTGTCGTCGGACTGGACCTTCAGGAACTGGCTTACGGCGTTGGCGAGACCATGCTCGGCAACCGCGGCCGGGCGGCTGGCGATGGTGTTGTGGGCGATCTCCGCCGCCTCGGCCACGAAGCGCGGTTGGTCGCCGAAGCGGCGTCGGGCGCCGTTGGGATGCCAGAGGAAATAGTCGGAGGCGACGTAGCCCGGCGCGCTGCGTCCCAGCGTGTCCAGGCTGCCGCACAGCAGATAGTCGTGGGTGCGGCAGGCCTCGGCCAGATAGTCGCGGGCCGGACCATCGCCGATCAGCCGGGCCAGCAGGAAGACGGGGGAGCTTTCCGACAGCACCATCCGCCCGGCCGTCAGCAGGTTGGAGGTGGTCAGCAGCCCGGCCGCCAACGCCACCGGCAGCAGCACTCCCAAAGCCAGCGGCCGGAGGATCCCGCGATCCTTCCACAGCGCCCAAAGCGCGAGCAGGACGACCATCCCGCCCAGGATCGCCAGATGGCTGAGATGGGACACGATCATGCCGGTGAGCGCCGCAACGGTCAGTGATCGCTGCGCCATGCTGAGCGCCTGCCAGCGGACGACGACGACATAGACCAGCAGGATCAGCAGCCCGGTGAGGAAATCCGGCATGATCGTCGCCGCATGCAGCGACAGGCTGGTGGCCAGCCCCAGCACCGCGGCGATGCCGAGGAATATCCCCGGCCGGTCCGGCGCCCCCGCCGCAGTCAAAGCCGCTCGCAGGACCGCCGCCGCCAGGATCCCCTGGGCCAGCGGGATCAGCCACACGCCCCAGCCGCTGGCGAAGGGAAGCAGGAACAGCATGTACCCGAAGGGCCGCAGGAAGAAGATGTTGGCCGAGGCGGGACCGTGCGGCGACTGGTCCGGCGGGGGAGTCCAGGCTGGCTGGGCGGCGCGGTGCAGGATGTTGAAAGCCGGTTCCAGATAGCCCGGCGTGTCGTCGAAGGTCAGCGGGAAGCCGTTCAGCACCAGCAGCGGTGCGCCGATCAGCAGGCCGGCCAGAACGATCGTCAGGGCCGGCGAAATCCAGGATGCGTTCCAAAAGCGCATGGGCGCCTTCCGGCCATAGCGATGGATGACCGGAGGATGGCCGTCCCCGCTGCAATGCACAACGAGTCGGGCGTGGTAGGGGCGGGGCTGCGGGTGACGCTTCCGGCATAACCCCCGGTGGCAGGTCAGGGGTGTTGAGTGGCGGTCGACTCCAGCAGATCGGCCAGCGCCGCCTGCTGGTCGACGCCGCCGAAGTCGGTCTTGCGCTCCATCGCGGCGGCAAGGCGGCGGCGGTACTCGGTGCGCGGGATCTCGACGGCGCCGAAGCGGCTCAGATGCTCGGTCACGAACTGGGTGTCGAGCAGGGCGAAGCCGGCGGCGCGCAGCCGGGCGATCAGATGGACCAGCGCCACCTTGCTGGCCCCGGTCTCGCGGCTGAACATGCTCTCGCCGAAATAGGCGCCGCCGATCGACACCCCGTACAGGCCGCCGACCAACCGGCCGTCGCGCCAGCATTCCACGCTGTGGGCGAAGCCGGAATCGAACAGGTCGCCGTAGAGGCGGACGATGTCGTCGTTGATCCAGGTCTTCGGCCGGTCCTCCGTCGATTCGGCGCAGCCCTCGATCACCGCGCGGAAGGCGCTGTCGAAGCGCAGCTCGAACGGGCAGCGCCGCAGCGTCTTGCGCAGGCTGCGCGGCACGTGGAAACCGTCCAGCGGCAGGATGCCGCGGAGTTCCGGGTCGAACCAGTGAAGCTCCCGCGATTCGGCGCTTTCGGCCATCGGGAAGATGCCGGCGGCGTAGGCGCGAAGCAGGATCGGTGCGGACAGGGTGAACATGCCGGTCACTATACCCGCTGATGGGGCGGAACGCGCAAACGTTCGGCCGGAGTTTGGCTGAGTGATACTGGTGTCGAGACCCCGCGACAGCAATCTCCTTCCATGGTATGCAACGCAGGGAAGCACATCCATGGGGAAGACCGTCATGCGAAGCGCCGTCGCCGCCATTCTGTCCGTCATGGTTGCCGGACTGTTCACCGCAAGCCCCTCCTGGGCGCAGAGGCGGGCGGAGCCGGGCAACTTCGACTATTATCTGCTGTCGCTGTCCTGGACGCCGACCTATTGCGCCCGCGACAAGAACGGCCCCGATCCCGACCAGTGCGGCGACCGCAAATACGGTTTCGTCGTCCATGGCCTGTGGCCGCAATACAATGACGGCAGCTATCCCGCCACCTGCACCCGCGACCGCAACCTGCCCAAGGCGGTGGTGGACCAGACCATGCCGGTGATGCCCAGCGTCGGGCTGATGATGCATGAATGGCGCAAGCACGGGACCTGCTCCGGTCTGAACGCCACCGACTATTTCGCCAAGCTGCGCGCCGCGGCGTCCAAGGTGGCGATCCCGGAGCAGCTCAAGGTTCCCGGCCAGACCGTGCCGGCGACGCAGGTGGAGCGCCTGTTTCTGGAGGCCAATCCCGGCCTGACGGCGGAGGGGGTGGCGGTCATCTGTTCCCGCCGAGATGTGGCGGAGGTGCGGGTCTGCCTGAACAAGGATCTGGGCTTCGTCGCCTGCGGCCAGAAGGTGGTCGACCGCTGCCGCGACCGCGACGCCGTCCTGTCGCCCGACGTGGTCGCGGCCCAGCCGCGCCGCAGCGCAACTCCGCCCGCCGCTCCGGCCCTGCCGCCGGCCCCCGCCCCGGCAAGCGTTCCGGCGCAGTGAGGCTCAGCCGCCCGTCCCCTCCGCCAGCGACGCCATCACCGCCGGGATTTCCGCCAGCAGTTCGCGGGCGAGGAATCCCAGCGGGCCGATGCGGCGGCTCAGCCGGTTGCCGGCCTCGCCATGCAGGTAGACCCCCCAGATGGCGGCCTGTTCCGGACTGGCGCCGCGGGCCAGCAGGCCGGTGACGATCCCGGCAAGCGTGTCGCCCGAACCGGAGGTCGCCAGCCCGACCGTGCCCTCGCGATAGGCCCAACTGCGGCCGTCCGGTGCGACGATGCGGGTGCAGCCCCCCTTCAGCGCCACCACCGCCTTCAGCCGGGCCGCCGCCTGCCTGGCACTGCCGAGCGGGTCGGCCTCCACCTGCTCGCGCGGGCAGCCCAGCAGTCCGGCCATTTCGCCGGAATGGGGAGTGATGACCACGCGGCCTTCATGCCGGTGCAGCGGCGTCGGGTCCTGCCCCAGCCCGGCCAGCGCCCCGGCATCCAAAACAAAGCGGGGGCCGTCCCCACTCGAATCCAGCCGCCTCAGCAGGTCGGCGGTCAAGGCCGCGGTTGCCGGCTCGTCCATCATGCCGGGGCCGATCAGCACCGTATCGCAACGCGAGGCGCGCTCGGCCAGCGTCTGGGCCGACTCGGCGGCGATTCCGCCCTCCGGCGTCTCACGCAGGCCGGCGACCAGGGCCTCGGGCAGGACGAGGCCCAGATGGGGGGCGACGCTGGCCACGGTGGCAATCTGCAGCTTGCCGGCACCCGCCCGCAGCACGCCGATCCCGGCCAGCAGGGCGCCGCCCGGCACCGGCACGCTGCCGGCCACCACCAGCGCCCTTCCGCGGGTTTCCTTGTCGCCGTCGCCGTCCGGCTGGGGCAGGGGCATGCCACGCAGAAGTTCAGCGGTGATGGCGATCTCGGCGTCCAATCGGCTCTCCTCGGCGGGCGGTGATTTAACGGGCGGCAACGGCGGCATCCGGCTCGGCGGTGACCGGGGCGCCGGCCGCCTCCAGCGGAGCGACGAAGTTGTAGCGGTGCAACTGCAGTCCGCCGCGTGGCCCGGCCTGGGCATCGAAGCGGTATTCGGTGACGGAGCAGTTGGCGACGTCGCCGGCTGCGTCGACGGCCAGGATTTCCTCCTCCGTCATGTTTTCCAGCAGATAGCGCAGGCACAGCACCACCACCTGATGACCGACGATCAGCACCCGCCGGCCGCCGTGATGCAGGCTGACGGTGTCGAGCGCGCTGCGCAGCCGCAGGATCACGTCGCACCAGCTCTCGCCCCCCGGCGGACGGTGATAGAACTTGCCGAGCAGGCGGCGGAATTCGGCCTGTTCCGGGAATTCCTGGCGGATGCCGGCGGTGGTCAGCCGGTCGAGCACGCCGAACTCCTTCTCGCGCAGCCGCTCGTCGATGACGAAATCGGCCGGGTCGATCGGCAGCCCGCCCGACTGGTGCAGCCGTTCCGCCGTGCGCAGTGCCCGCCGGTAGGGCGAGGTCAGCACCACGTCCGGACGCTCCACCGCCGGCATGGCGGCGAACCAGCGGCCGAGCGCATCCGACTGCCGCTCGCCCAGCGGGCTGAGCGGCACGTCGACGTCACGTTCGTCGATGGCGATGCGGACATGCCCGGCGGCGTGGGCGGCGTCGCGCGCGACGTTCCCGGCGCTCTCGCCATGGCGGACGATCCACAATCGGTCGGGCCAGCGCTGTTGCATCGGCGATCCCGTTTTCTGGTGGAGGAGGCTGCCGGAAATAACCGCCGGGCGGGCCGAAAGGTCCCTCTGCCGTGCGGGTCACGGTATGGCAGCCATGCTGCCCGTTCCGCCGCTGCGGCGACGCGGCACCTTGCCGCTGGCGCCGGCCGGGCCACACTTTCCTGTCCAGTTTCCAACCAGCAGCCAGTCTTCAATCATACAGAATGGATCGGACATGACGGACAGCCAGGACGCGGCCCCCCTGTTCCAGCCGGTGACGGTCGGGCGCTACACCCTGCCCAACCGCATCGCCATGGCGCCGCTGACCCGCAGCCGCACCGACAACGCCACCGGCGTGCCGACCGCGATGAACGCCGAATATTACGCCCAGCGCGCCAGCGCCGGCCTGATCATCGCCGAGGCGACGCAGATCTCGCCGCAGGGCAAGGGTTATGCCTATACCCCCGGCATCCACAGCGCCGAACAGGTGGCGGGCTGGAAGCTGGTGACCGACGCGGTCCATGCGAAGGGCGGGCACATGAGCCTGCAGCTCTGGCATGTCGGCCGCATCTCCCACCCCGACCTGCAGCCGGGAGGCGCCCTGCCGGTGGCGCCCTCCGCAGTCAAGCCGGAGATGAAGGCCTTCACCGTCGACGGCTTCAAGGACATACCGGCCCCGCGCGCGCTGGAACTGTCCGAGTTGCCGGGCATCGTCGAGGATTACCGCCGCGCCACCCGCAACGCGCTGGCCGCCGGGTTCGACATGGTGGAGGTGCATGCCGCCAACGGCTATCTGATCGACCAGTTCCTGCGCGACGGCACCAACAAGCGCACCGACGCCTATGGCGGCTCGGTGGAGAATCGCGCCCGCTTCCTGTTCGAGGTGCTGGACGCCGTGGTGGCGGAGGCCGGTGCCGACCGCGTCGGCATCCGCCTGTCGCCGCTGAGCCCGGCCAACGACGCCCAGGAAAGCGACCCGGTCGGCACCTTCAGCCCGGTGATCCGCCGCCTGAACGACTACGGCCTTGCCTACCTGCATATGATCGAGGGGGTGACCCGCGGCCCGCATCCAGGATTCGGCGGCGATCTCGCCGAGCTGCGCGGGCTCTACAAGGGCCGCTACATGGCCAACAACGTCTATGACCGCGCCATGGCGATCCAGGCGACGGCCAGCGGCCATGCCGACATGATCGCCTTCGGCCGGCCCTTCATCGCCAACCCGGACTTGGTGGAACGGCTGCGCATCGACGCCCCGCTGGCCGAGCCGGACCAGAAGACCTTCTATGGCGGCGACAGCCACGGCTACACCGACTATCCGACCTTGAACCAGTCGGCGGCCTGATCCGCGGCGCACGGTTCGCGTGCAAAAGATTGCCGAGTCGCGGCGGAACCGGGAAGCAGGGAGTGCCGAAATGGGGTGGCGGTGCGGCACTTCAGTGCCGTTTCCGTCCATCTGAGGCCCCAAGGGGGAGGGCGCACGCGTCAAGCGTGAGCCAGGGGTGGGGCAATTAACGGCGATTCGGCCATCTTTCCTTTGGAAGGCTTGACCTGGGACCCGATCCCTGTGACAAAAGACATTCGGCACACTCTATGAGCTTGAAGACACATGTTCGACCGCCCGCCCCGCCAGGGCTTCCGCGCTCCCGAGATCACCAAGTCCAACGTCACCGCCACCGTGAAGTGGTTCAACCCCACCAAGGGGTTCGGCTTCGTGTCGCCTGAGGACGGTTCGCCCGATGCCTTCCTGCACGTCTCTGCGGTTCAGGCCGCAGGCTACGACGCGCTGGACGAAGGCACCACCATCACCTGTGACCTGGCCCGTGGGCCGAAGGGTCCGCAGGTGGCCTCCATCCACACGGTCGATGCGTCGACCGCTCAGCGTTCGGCCCGTCCGCGGACCGGCGGCTTCGACCGTGGCGGCTTTGACCGCGGCGGCTACGATGCCGGCGGCACCGGTGGCGAAGAAGTCGACGGCACCGTGAAGTGGTTCAATGCCGACAAGGGCTTTGGCTTCATCACGCCCAGCACCGGTGGCAAGGACGTCTTCGTCCACGTCAACGTGCTGCGCCGTTCGGGCATGCAGACCCTTCAGGAAGGCGATCAGGTGCGCGTCACCGTTCGCCAGGGCCAGAAGGGTCCGGAAGCGGGCAAGGTCGAGTACCTGTAAGGCTCCGGGACTCCCGGGCCTCGGCCGCGCGGCGTTCGTCCTCTCCGGACGCACGCCAAACCGGCCGGCTCCGCTTGGCTGAATAGCCTCTTGAGGTCCTGAGCCGTACCGGCTCCGGGCCTCCCGGTGGAAATCCGGACTTTCAGCGCACGGTGCCTCCCTTCGGGGGCGCGCCGTGCGTTCCTGTCTTTTGTTCTGCTATTTTTGCGGTCCTGGCTCGTGAGCGATCCGGCCGTGGCGCTGTTCGGCCCGGCTGTTCTTTGCGTGTGTCTTCCGCTCTATCCTTCGTTCCTGCCTTCTTCGTGACGCCTGTTCCTCTGCGCCGCCCTCCGGGGCGGCCGGCGCCACGTCTCCCTTCTGTTGCCCCCCTTGCTGCCAAAGGTCCGATCCGGCATGAGCGAGGTGCTGACCGACTTAGTCGCCGTCCTGATCGGTGGGGGCGGGGTGGCGGGCGGTGGATGGTCCACGGCGCAGCTGATCGGTTTCTGCGGCACCGTCGGCGGCATGCTCTGGCCATTCTTCCGCAGCCGGGCCGGCATGCTGCTGGTGCAGCTGGTGCCCTGCCTGTGCTTCGCCGTGCATTACGCCATGATGGGCGCTCCGACAGCGTCGGCGTTGAACGGGCTTGCGGCGCTGCAGGTGGTGGCGGCGCTGGCGATCGGCGCGCGGCCCGCCTTCCGAATCGTCTATCTGGCAATCCTTCCGGTGATCGCCGCGGTGATGGCCGTCACCTGGACCGGGCTGCCGTCCGTCTTCGCGGCAGCCGGGATGGCGGCGATCAGCCTTGCCCGCTACCAGACGCGGGTTGCACCCTTCCGCGGCATCATGTTGGTGGCTTTGCCCTGTTGGTTCGTGCACAACAGTCTGGTGGGGTCGGTGCCGGCAATGATCTCGGACGTGACCGGAATCGCCGTCAATGCCTGGATGCTGCTGCGCGGCACCGGGCTGACGCCGCCCTCACCAACACCAATGCCACCGGCTGCAGCAGCAATGCCGCCGGCGGCCGGGGAGGCGAAGCTGTCATGACCGTCAACCATTCCAATCTGTCGGCGGAAGACGCCGCCGCACTGCGCGCGATCCCGCTGTTCGCCAAGCTGACCGACCGGGCGGTGTCGCTGCTGGGCGGGGTCGCCATCGTGCGCCCGGTGTCGCGCGGCACCACCCTGTTCCTGCAGGACGAGCCAGCCGACCGCTTCTTCGTCCTGCTCGACGGCTGGGTGAAGCTGTACCGCCTGACCCGCGACGGGACGGAGGCGGTGGTCCATGTCATCGGCCCGGCGGAAAGCTTCGCCGAGGCCGCCATGTTCGCCGACGGCAAATTCCCGGTCTGCGCCGAGGCGGTGACCGACGCCCGCGTCCTGACCCTGACCGCCGACGGCTTCGCCCGCTGCCTGCGCGAGGACGACCGCATCGCTTTCGGCATGCTGGGTTCCCTGTCGGTCCGCCTGCGCCATCTGGTGACGCAGATCGAGCAACTCCAGGTCCAGCCGGCGCCGCAGCGGGTCGCTGCCTTCCTGATGCGCGTCTGCCCGCCGGGCGACGGACCGGCGCAGTTCCAGCTTCCCTTCGACAAGGCGCTGATCGCGCGGCGCCTGGGCATGCAGCCGGAAACCCTGTCGCGTGCGCTGGCCAAGCTGCGCCCCGTGGGCGTGGAAACCCAAGGGCTGACCGTCAGCGTCGCCGAACGTGCCGCCCTGCGCGCCATGGCCGAGGCCGGCGAGGAGGAGTGACCGGTAAGCCGCCGGGCCGGCGCCTTGTGACAGCGTCGGCGCGGCGGTTCAGACCCGATTGACGGCGCTGTCACAAGGTGCGAGTTTGCACCCCTCCCGGTACCGCATTTGTTCAGGATTTCGAGGCAGCGATGGGCGACAGCAAGACGGTGGCGACGGCATCGGATCCGGCGCAGGATCTGGTGGCCTTCGCCGGTGACCGGCGCTTCGCCACCGTGATGGCGGACCCGCCCTGGCGCTTCGTCAACCGCACTGGCAAGATGGCGCCGGAGCATCGCCGCCTGTCGCGCTACGGCACCATGACGGTGGAGGACATCTGCGCCCTGCCGGTCGCCGACATCGCCGCCCCGACCGCGCACCTCTATCTCTGGGTCCCCAACGCCCTGCTGCCGGAAGGGCTGCAGGTGATGCGCAGCTGGGGGTTCGAGTACAAGACCAACCTGATCTGGCACAAGGTGCGCAAGGACGGCGGGTCGGACGGGCGCGGGGTGGGCTTCTACTTCCGCAACGTCACCGAACTGATCCTGTTCGGCGTGCGCGGCAAGAAGGCCCGCACGCTGCCGCCCGGCCGCACCCAGGTCAACCTGATCGAAAGCCGCAAGCGCGAGCACAGCCGCAAGCCCGACGAGCAGTATGAACTGATCGAGTCCTGCAGCCCCGGCCCCTATCTGGAGATGTTCGCCCGCGGCGCCCGGCCCAACTGGTCGGTCTGGGGCAATCAGGCCGACGACGGGTATGAGCCGACCTGGAAGACCTACGCGTTCAATTCCGCGACGGATCGCGAGGCTGCGGCGGAGTAGGGGGCGGAGTAGGGGGCTGCGTCAAATCAGCCCCAGCGCCTCCAGATCGCGCCTCAGCGCCTCGGCGCCCAGGAACAGGTGCGCCGACATTCCCACCGATCGCGCCGTCTCGACATTGTCGGGATTGTCGTCGATGAAGTAGCAGTCCTTCGGTTCGAGACCGTAACGATCCATCAGCAGCCGATAGATCGCCGGGTCCGGCTTTACCAGTCGTTCCTGACCCGAAACGATGATCCCGTCGAAGCCGTTCAGGAAGTCGAAGCGCTTGCGCGTCAGCTCGAACTTGTCGACCGAGAAGTTGGTGATGGCATAGACGGGAACGCCGCGGGCCTTCAGCTCCGCCAGGATTTCCGGGGTGCCGGGAATCGGGCCGGGCACCATGCGTTCCCACATGTCGTCATAGGCGCGGATCAGCTCGGCGCAGTCCGGATGCTCCTCGATCAGCAGGGCGACCCCGTCCGACCAGGAACGGCCGCGGTCCTGCTCCAGGTTCCAGGCGGGGGTGCAGACCCGGTCGAGGAAATCCTCCATCAGGTCTTCGTAACCGTCGAACAGCTCGCGGTAGAGATGCCGCGGGTCCCATTCGATCAGCACCTGCCCGACGTCGAAAATGACGGCGGACGGCTTGGTTTGCTCAGTCATTCCGGTCATGGAACGGTCCGCCTCAGCCCTTGGCACGGGCGGCTTCGGTCAGCCGCTTCATGTCGTCCAGCCGGATGGCGCCGGGCACCAGCTCGTCGCCGAAGATGAAGGCGGGGGTGCCGCGGATGTTCAGCTTCTCGGCCAGCGCCTGGTTGGCGGCGATCACCTTCAGCACGTCCGGCGACTCCATGTCCTTCTTCAGCCGGTCGGTGTCGAGCCCGACCGACTTGGCCAGCCGCATGATGACGGCCTCGTCCAACTGGCCGCGCTGCGCCATCAGGGCATTGTGGAACTCCATGTATTTCCCCTGCGCGCGGGACGCGAGCGCCGCCTTGGAGGCGACCACGGAGGCCGGACCCAGGATCGGGAATTCCTTCAGGACGAAGCGCAGCTTGGGATCACCCTTGATCAGCGACTGGGTGTCGGCCTGTACCGCCTTGCAGTAGCCGCACTGGTAATCGAAGAACTCCACCACCGTGACGTCGCCCTGCGGGTTGCCGGCGACCGGGTCGGCGGGGTTGCGGGTCAGCTCCTGCTTGTTCTCCACCAGGGCCTTGCGGGCCTGTTCGGCTTCCGCCGTCTTCTGGCGCTCCTGCATGGCGTCGACGGCCTGCAGGATCACCTCCGGATGCTCCATCAGATAGTCGCGGACGATCTTCTCGATGGCGGTCTTCTGGGTGCTGTCGAAGCTCGCCGATTGCGCACGGGCCGGGACGGCGGCGGACAGCGCCAGCGCCGCGACGGGCAGGGCGAGCAGGGCGGAACGCAGGAACGGCAGGGCGGGGCGCATGAGGGCGGTCTCCGAAACACGAAGGGAGTTGGGCCGAAGGCCGCCCACACTGGACCGACAATCCGGTCCGGACAAGTGCAAAGCGCCTGCCCGGACCTCACGTTTTAGCGATCGGTAATCTGCGATTGGCGATCAGCGGGCGCGCAGCAGCTCACCCACCGACAGCAGCGCCATCTCGTCGCCATCCGCCTTGCCGATGGTCCGGCCGGTGGAATAGGGCAGGTTGTTGTCGTTGACGACGACGATGTGGTCGGCGTCGACGACGTTCACCCCCTCCGGCCCGAGATGGGGCATGACGAAGCGGCCTTCGGGCGCCTGTCCGGCACGGGCCTTGTGGTCGGGATCGGCGATGTCGGTCAGGTCGATGTAGCCGACCTTGCGGACGAAACCCTCGGCATCGGCCCCGGCGATGTCGATCTTGTAGATGCGCTTGAAGGCGGCGGGAGCGTTGAAGCAGTCCGGCTTGGCCTCACCCTGGCAGGCCTGGGTCTTCGCCCCTTCGGTGCTGTCGTCGCGCTCGATCACCAGGGCGCTGCCGGCGTCGATCATCGCCAAGTCGGCGACGACGTTGGCGTTGTCCTCCAGCCTGTACTTCCAGGAGCGGCCGGTGTACGTGCGGCTGGCGACGTCGAACTCGAGGATGCGGGTGTACGCGCGCCCGTCCTTGTTCTCGAAGCCGTTGGCGGCGGCGTTCCAAAGCGGGCCTTCCAGCGATGGGTACAGCGTCTTGCCGTCCGGCGACACGCCCATCGGCTCGAAACCGCGGGAGCGGCGGACCTCGAAGGTGACGGCACCGGGGACCGCCGGCAGGCCGTTGTTGCGGTAATGGTCGGGCGAGCGGGCCGGCTTGCCGTCGATCACCGTCTCATGCACCGCGATGACCACGCCGTTGCGGCTCAGCTCCAGGATATAGGGGCCGAACTCCTCGCCGATGAACAGGCGGTCGCCTTGGACCACCAGCGATTCGGGGTCGAAATCGGCGCCGGTCAGGTAGCGGCTGGTGCTGTTCTCGTTGACGATGGCGAAGGGGACCTTGCGGTCGGGATCGCGCAGGAAGATGGTCTCCAGCCGCTGCATGGCGCCGCTCTGCCAGTCCGGCTTGACGCGGTGGACCATCAGCAGGGCGTCGACCGAGTTCACCTTGCTGCCGAAGCCGTTGTCGGTCAGCGCCAGGAACTCGCCGTTGCCCTGCGGCACGATGGCGGAGAAGCCCTGTACCGCCTGACCGGCGACCGGCAGCATGATCTCCGTCCCGCGCGGTGCCTTGGGATCGGCGGCGAAGGAGGTGGCGCGGATGCTGCCGACGGCATCCACGCGCTTGCGGTCGGCGTTGGTGAACTTGCCGGCGCTGGCGAACAGCGGCCCGGCATCGGCCGGCGCCTGCACCAGCGTGTCGGCCGGCAGCACCGCATGTCCGGCGAGCGTGGCGGGATAGCGCTTGGCCTGCTGCTCCTGGGCCAGAGCCGGGAGGGCGGCGAGGCTAACTGACAGCAGCGCTGCGGTGGCGAGCAGGGGGCCATGCCAGGGCTGGGGACGGGCGGACGGCATGCGGTGTACTCCGTGGACGGAACCGCGCGCCCGGCTGGCGGGGCGCGCTCGATGTCCGCGGAATAGCAAGCGGCGATGACGTGGCCGGGACGGTTCGGTGACCGTTGCGTTACCGGAAGGACGCTTTCGTCATATGACCCCAGCCCGGCGTTACGATCTGCTGACGTTACTGTCGGCCGCCACCGGTCTGGCCGCGGATGTCCTGGGCGCGCAGCCAGCCCGGCGATCCGGCGGGCAGCAGCTTTTCAGCCCGCTCCGCCTGCGCCTTGGCCATCGGCATGTCGCCGCGCGCCAGCGCCTCCTCCGCCGTGGCGTAGGCGACCATGCCGTCATTCTTCTTCATGCTCCAGGCCTGCGCGGTCAGCCGCCACAGGAAGGCTGACTGCGCCTTGCCCTTCGAGGCGATCTGCAGGTTCTTCAGCGCCTCGTCCGCCAGACGGGGATCATGCTGTTCCAAGAGGGCGTGGGCGAGGGAGACGCGGATCGTTCCGGCTTCGGAACCAGCCAGCTCCACCGCCTTCCGATACGGGGCCGCGGCATCCGGCGCCCGGCCGGTCTGCAGCATCAGGTCGCCCTTCATCTCATACAGGTAGGGGTTTTTCGGCTCGTCGGCGATCAGCCCGTCGATCAGCGGCGTCGCCTGCTTGATGTCGCCCTGGCGGAAATAGGCATAAGCGCGGCCATAGCGGGCGGCGGGCGAGGGATCGTTCGCCTTGTAGCGCTGCAGGGCGCCGCGCGGATCGAGATAGCCGTACAGCTTGGCCTGGATGCGCCGCAGATCGGCCTCCGTCGCCGCCGGCAGATGGGCGTTGGCATAGCGGGAGCGGGAGACGAAGGACTTCACCGCGTCGATGCGTTCGCGCGTCAGCGGGTGGGTCAGGCGGTAACCGGCGTCGCGGTCGTTCATCAGTGGATCGCCGACGCCCAGCTTCTCCAGGAAGGTTTCCATTCCCTTGGCGGAGATGCCCGACTGTTCCAGGAAGGACAGGCCGGCCTGATCGGCCGATGCCTCCTGCGTGCGGGAGAAGGACAGGTAGTTCCGCTCCGCCAGATGCTGGCCCAGCATGACGCCGGCGGCACCTGCCCCGGCATTGCGCGACGCCAAACCGCCGATGACGCCCAGCCCCATGCCGAGCAGCGAGGAGAGGAACGCGTTGTCCATCGCCTCCGACCCGCGCACCAGATGGCCGCCGGAGATGTGGCCGGTTTCGTGCGCGATCACGCCCAGCAACTGGTCGGCATTGTCGACGTCGAGCAACAGACCGGTGTGGATGAAGATGTTCTGCCCGCCGGCGACGAAGGCGTTTACCGACGGGTCGTTGATCAGCAGGATCTGCACCGAATCCGGGTCGACGCCTGCCGCCTGGAAGATTGGCCGGGCCATCTTGCGGATGATATGGTCCGTCTCGGCGTCGCTGAGGATTTGCATCTCCGAGCGGCGCTGCGCGCTCGCCGGTGGCGCTCCCCACACCAGCGACATCAGACAAACGGACATGATGGCGACGACCGAAACCAGCCTGCTGGGCTTGCGCACCGTGACGACCTCCGGCTTGGAACAGCGGATTCCCGCGCGCGACCGGCGGAACTCCGGACCGCGACACACTCGCTTGCAAATCTGGCAACGGTTGGGCGCAGTTGCCATAGCTGCATCACTGCTGGCGGGCTGCGTCAACACCAAGTTCAAGACCGACGCCACGGTGCAGAGCTTCGTCGTCGCCGACGAACCCTATGCCGCCGGTGTGGGGCGCGACATCATCGCCCAGGGGGGCAAGGCCGGTGACGCCGTGGCCGCGATGGCGCTGGCGATGACCGCCAGCCTGCCGTCCCGCGTCGGATTGGCCGGCGGCGGCGTCTGCGTGCTGTTCGATGCCGCCTCGAAGAAGGCCCGCACCATCGATTTCCTGCCGCGTCCGGCTGGCGCCGCCGGCGCCGCCATGCCCGCCATGGCGCGCGGCCTGTTCGCCGTCCAGGCTTCCGCCGGCGTGATGCGGTGGGAGCAGGTCGTCTCCCCGGCCGAACAGTTGGCCCAGTTCTCCCCCGGTCTCAGCCGCGCGCTGGTGCAGGATTTGACCGCTTTCGGCGGGCGGTTGGCTTCCGATTCGGAGACGCGGCGCCGCTTCCTCGGCACAGGTACTCCCGCCGTCGGCGCGGTGGTCGGCCAGCCGGAGCTGGCTGCGACCCTGTCGGTCCTGCGCCGGCAGGGGGTGGGCGCCTTCTACAGCGGGCCGCTCGCCGCCACGGTCGCCCAGGGCACCGGCATCGATCCGGCGCAATTGCGCGCTTATCAGCCGCGCGTCGCCGGCACGCTGACCGTGCCCTTCGACATCAGCGACCTGCATGTGCCCGATCTGAACGAGCCGGAGGCCGGCGCCGCCCTGATCCAGGCCTGGAAGGCGGTCGCCGCCCTGCCGCCGGGCGAGCGCGCCACCCGCGCCGCCCAGCTGCTGGGCACCACCGGCAAGGGCGCGACCGCCGCCGGTGCCGGCGTGATGGTGATCGATCCGGACGAGAACGGCGCCGCCTGCGCCTTCACCCAGGGGGCGCCCTTCGGCACCGGCCGCGGTATCCCCGGCACCGGCATGCTGGTGGCCCAGGGGGTCGACCGCGGCGGCTTCGGCGCGCCGGCGCTGATCGCCAACTCCATCATCGGCCGCACCCTGTTCGCCGGGGTCGGCACCGCCAACGGCGACGACGGCCCGGCCGCCGGCCCGGCCGCACTGCTGTCGGCCGCCCTTCCAGCCGGTCTGGAGGACAAGTCCACCGCCCCGCAGATCCAGGCGGCCCGTCCGCAATCCATCCCCGGACGGGTCAGCTTCGTCGGTTGCCGGGTTTCGATCGAGGACGGTGTCCGCTATTGCCAGACGGCAATCGACCCGCGCGCCGGCAGCCTGGGGCTGACGGTCGAAAGCGAACGCAAGCGGGAATGATCCAACCGGAAAACGGCCCGCCCAAAGAAAGTTAGAGACGGACGATCATGAGCAAGCAGCCCAAGGTTTCCAAGCGGGGCGCGATTCCGCCCTTCTTCGTGATGGAAGTGATGCACGCCGCGGCCGAGCGCGAGGCCGCCGGTCTGGAGGTCCTGCATATGGAGGTGGGGCAGCCCTCCACCGGGGCGCCGAAGGGCGTGGTGCAGGCGGCGGCCACCGCGGTGGTGGGCGCCGACCCGCTGGGCTACACCGGCGCGCTCGGCATCCCGCCGCTGCGTGCGGCCATCGCCAAATGGTACAAGGACCGTTACGGCGTCGATGTGCCGGAGCGCCGCGTGGTCGTCACCACCGGGTCGTCGGGCGCCTTCCAGCTGGGCTTCCTCGCTGCCTTCGATCCGGGTGACCGGGTGGCGATGGCGTCACCCAGCTACCCGGCCTACCGCCACACCCTGACCGCGGCGGGCGTCGTCCCGGTGGAACTGCCGACCGGGCCGGAGCATCGCTTCCAGCCGACCATCGAACTGCTGGAAGCCATGGACGAGCCGGTGCAGGGCCTGATCGTCGCCAGCCCGGCCAACCCGACCGGCACGATGCTGAGCCGTGAGGAACTGACCGCGCTCTCCGACTGGTGCCGCGCCAACGGCGTGCGCATGGTGTCGGATGAGATCTACCATGGGCTGACCTATGGCACTGACGCGGTGACGGCTGCCGAGGTGAATGATCAGGCGCTGGTGGTCAACAGCTTCTCCAAATATTTCTCGATGACCGGCTGGCGTCTCGGCTGGATGATCGTGCCGGACGACCTGCTGCGCTCGGTCGAGTGTCTGGCGCAGAACCTGTTCATCTCTGCGCCGACGCTCAGCCAGGTCTCGGCGGTCGCGGCATTCGACTGCACGGAGGAGCTAGACGGTCACGTCGCCCGCTATGCCCGCAACCGCGCGCTGCTGCTGGAGGAACTGCCGAAGGCGGGCTTCACCAAGATGGCTCCGGCGGACGGCGCCTTCTACATCTATGCCGACGTGTCTGACATGACCGACGACAGCGAGGCGCTGGCGAAGCAGATCCTGGAGGAGACGGGCATCGCCTGCACCCCCGGAATCGACTTCGACACCGCCCGCGGCCGCCGCTTCCTGCGCTTCAGCTTCGCCGGGGCGGAGGAGACCATCGCCGAGGCGGCGCGGCGGCTGATCGCCTGGCGGGCGGGGAAATAATGGACCTGTTGGACGGGGGCGGCTGCGGCAGCCCCCGTCCATCCCTCAAAACAGATGCTGCCCGCCGGTGATGAAGGTCTCCGTGCCCGTCACATAGGCGGAGTCCGGCCCGCAGAGATAAAAGATCACCGCGGCGACATCCTCCGGCGTGCCCATGCGCTTCAGCGGGATGCGCGGGATGAGCACGTCGTATTCCGGGCCGGTCATCGCGGTCTCGATCTCGCCGGGAGCGACGGCGTTGACGCGGACGCCGATCTCAGCGAATTCCACCGCCATTTCGCGGGTCAGGCCGGACAGTGCCGCCTTCGAGGTCGAATAGGCCGAGCCGGCGAAGGGATGCACCGAATGGCCGGCGATGGAGGTGACGTTGACGATCGCCCCCTTCGCCCGCGACAGCGGGGCGGCGAAGCCGCGCGCCAGCACCAGGGCGGCGAAGAAGTTCAGCTCGAACACCCGGTGCCAGCCCTCGATCGAGCCGTTCAGGCAGCCGAGCCGCTCCTTGATCGGGGTCTTGGGCGAGATGCCGGCATTGTTGATCAGGGCGTGCAGCGGCGCGCCGTCCAGCGCCTTGTTCGCCTCGTCCACGAAGGCGGCGCGGCTGGCCGGGTCCGACAGGTCGGCCGGGATGTGGTGGGTCCAGTTGGGATCGCGCCGGCAATGGTCCGGCACCTCCTCGCGCGAGCAGGAGATCACGCGCCAGCCTTCGTTGCTGAACCGGGTGACGGTGGCGTGTCCGATACCCCGGCTGGCGCCGGTGAGAATGACGACTTTGCGGTGCGGCATGGGGGGCTGCGCTTCACGAATGATTGCGGTCGGCGGGGAAGGCGGACGCCCTGGGAAACGGCCTCGGGGTTACGGATGCGGGAGCCGGGCGCTCCTGTATCCGCCGGTGGTCCACCGCCTGCGGCGATCCTACCCGCCGCCGCTTCGCCTGTCATCCGCCAGTATGCCGGCCGCCCATCCGCTGTTGGGCGCGACTGAACGACGCAATCGCCGGCTTTGTCCATTGACGTTGCGCCCGGCAGCGCCAACCTTGGCGCAATCCCCGCACCGACGGAGCCAGCCCTTGCCGCGCCAGCCCTTCCGTCCCGCCGCCGTCGTTCCGCGCCGCCGCTTCGCCCTGCTGACCGTCGCGGCGCTGTTCCTGAGCGCTCCGACCGCTTGGGCCACGGAGGCCAAGGCCGAGGACGCCGCGCGCATCGGCTGCGTGCCGCCCGGCGTGTGGGCGGACGGCACCGGAACGGCGGTGGAGCCGGTGCCGTTGCTGCGCCGCATCGCCGATGCGCCCGTGGTCCTGCTGGGGGAGCAGCATGACAAGCCGGACCATCACCGCTGGCAGCTCCATACCCTGGCCGGGCTGCACGCGCTGAACCCCGATCTGGCCGTCGGGATGGAGATGCTGCCGCGCCGGCTGCAGCCGGTGCTCGACCGCTGGGTGGCGGGAGAACTGACGGAGGGCGAGTTCCTGAAGCAGACGGACTGGCGCAGCGTCTGGGGCTTCGATCCGCAATTCTATCTGCCGATCCTGCAGTTCGCCCGTCTGCACCGGCTGCCGGTGGTGGCGCTGAATGTGGAGCGATCGCTGGTCAGCCGCACCGCCCGCAATGGCTGGGCCGCCATCCCGGAGGCCGACCGTGAGGGTGTCGGCACGCCGGCCCCGCCGACCGAGGCCTACCGCAACCGCCTGACCGAGACGCTGGCGGCGCACGACCACTCGGAAGCCCGCGCCGCCGCGCCCGACGATGCTCCCAACAAGGCTGCCCAGCGCTTCATCGAGGCACAAGGCGTCTGGGACCGCGCGATGGCGGAGAAGATCGCCGAGACCCGCCGCGCCACCGGCCGCAGCGTGGTTGGCATCCTGGGGGAGGGGCATGTGGCCCGGCGCGACGGCGTGCCGCACCAGTTGGCCGACCTCGGCATTCGCGACGCCGTCGTGCTGCTGCCCTGGGACGCCGACCGCGACTGCGACGATCTGGACGGCCGCATCGCCGATGCCGTCTTCGGCCTGGGGCCGGCGCGAGAGGATGCCGAACCGCAACGTCCCAAGCTGGGCGTGCAGCTCGACCCCGGGCCAGAAGGGATCACGGTCGGGGCGGTCGGCGACGGCAGCGTGGCCGCTGCGGCCGGCCTGCGCACCGGCGACCGCATCCTGATCGCCGCCGGCACGCCGGTGCGCGCGCCGGCCGATCTGGTGGCGGTGATCCGCCGTCAGGCGCCGGGCACTTGGCTGCCGCTCACCATCCGACGCGACGGGGCGGAGCAGGAACTGGTGGCGAAGTTCCCGACGGAGAAGACAGGGACGCCCTAAAGCATCTTCTCCCACCGCGCGAGCGCGTCCGGCGTGGGATTGACCGCCGGCGCGCAGTCGGAGCGGCCGAGCCGCTCATGATGCTCGCGCAGGGCCCAGACGACTGTGGGGAAGGCAAGCTCGCTCCAGGGGATGTCCTTCCAGGCGAACAGGCCGACCTCCAGGCTTTCCGGGCCGGGTTCGACATCGGGA
This sequence comes from Azospirillum sp. TSH20, assembly GCF_003115935.1. NCBI lineage: Bacteria > Pseudomonadati > Pseudomonadota > Alphaproteobacteria > Rhodospirillales > Azospirillaceae > Azospirillum > Azospirillum sp. TSH20. The sequence goes on along the minus strand of NZ_LGQU01000108.1, from coordinate 17,173 downwards.
GACAGCAGGCGGGCGCGGAAGATCATCTGGACCTGACTGATGCGCGGAATGTCGTAGATCGCCAGCAGATGGTCGATGTCGATGCGCGCCCGCGCCTCCTCCCAGGCTTCGCGGGCAGCGCCGTCGCGGGTGCTCTCGCGCTCTTCCATATAGCCGGCGGGCAGGGTCCAGAAGCCCTTGCGCGGTTCGATGGCGCGGCGGCAGAGCAGAATGCGGCCATCCTCCCAGGTCGCCACCGCCCCGACCACGATCAACGGGTTCTGGTAGGCGATATAGCCGCAGTCCGGGCACATCAGCCGCTCGCGATCCTCGCCGGGCGGAATGGCGCGGACGCGCGGTCCCCCGCAGTCGGGGCCGCAATCGGGGGAATTCTTGTCGGGGAGCGTGTCGTTCGGCATGGCTTCCGATATGGCGCCGTATCCTTGGTTGGGCAAGCGGGGAAAGCGGCGGCTCGGCCGGTGCGGCCCTCTGTCCGTTCGCGGCCTGTTCCAATTCGCGATTCGTTCCGATAGGCTGTGCCGGTTTCGGTGGTGGGGCCAGCGGTGGTACCAGTGGTGTGGGGGTGGTCGGGGTGACGCAGTTCCTGGTGAACGGGATGGTGATTGACGGCCTGTCGCTGGCGGTCGGGCTGGTGGCCGGGCTGCTGCTGGGCGCCGCCGTCGCCTGGGCGGTGATGCGCGCCGCCGCCGGCCGGGCGGAAGCCGCCGCCGCCGCCCTGCATGCGGAGTTCGCCACCCGTCTGGATCTCGCCGAACGGACAGAGGACGATCTGCGCGAGGAGATCGAGGCGCGCGACCACCAGATCGCCCGTCTGCATGGCGAGGTCGCCGACGCCCGCGAACGCCATGCCCAGATGTCCACCCGGCTGGAGGCGGAGCGCACCGCCGCGGCTGAGAAGATGGCGCTGCTGGAGCGCGCCCAGGCCGCGCTGGCCGACAGCTTCAAGGCCCTGTCGGCGGAGGCGCTGCACCAGAACAACCGCAGCTTCCTCGATCTGGCGCGGGAGACGCTGACCGGCTTCCAGGAACAGGCGAAGGGCGATCTGGACAAGCGGCAGACCGCCATCGCCGCCATCGTCGACCCGGTGCGCCAGTCGCTGGAGGCGATGGACCGCCAGATCCGCGAATTGGAAAGCACGCGGGCCGGCGCCTATGAGGGGCTGAAGCAGCAGGTGCTGTCGCTGGTCGAAACCCAGACCCAACTGCGGGCGGAGACCGGCAACCTCGTCCGTGCGCTGCGCACCCCGGCGGCACGCGGGCGCTGGGGCGAAATCCAGCTGCGCCGGGTTTGCGAGATGGCCGGCATGCTCGACCATTGCGATTTCGTCGAGCAGGTGTCGGTCGACAGCGGCCGGCTGCGCCCCGACCTGATCGTTACGCTGCCCGGCGGCAAGACCATCGTGGTCGACGCCAAGACGCCGCTGGAAGGCTATCTGGACGGCATCCAGGCGGTGGAGGAGGTGGCGCGGCGCGACGGTCTGATCCGCCATGCCCGCCATGTGCGCGAGCATATGAAGCAACTCGGCACCAAGGGCTATTGGGACCAGTTCGACGACAGCCCGGAATTTGTCGTGCTGTTCCTGCCCGGCGAGAACTTCTTCTCCGCGGCGCTGGAGCAGGACCCGGCGCTGATCGAGGCCGGCATCGACCATCGCGTCATCCTGGCGACGCCGACCACCCTCATCGCGCTTCTGCGCGCCGTCGCCTACGGCTGGCGGCAGGAGCGGCTGGCCGACAATGCCCGCGAAATCAGCGCACTGGGTGCTGAGCTTTACAAGCGGCTGTCCGACCTGGGCGGCCATATGGAAAAGCTGGGCGGGCAGTTGGACAAGGCCGTCGGCTGCTACAACAGCGCGGTGGGGACGCTGGAGTCGCGCGTTCTGGTCAGCGCACGCCGCTTCCGCGATCTGCACGCCGCGCCGGAAGGGGCGGAGATGCCGCTGCTGGAACCGCTGGACCACAGCCCGCGCCGTTTGCAGGCGGCCGAACTGCGCGCCGTGCCGCCGGTGGAGACCACCGCAGCCGATTGATGGGCGTCCGGCCGGTTGATGCGGCATTTCGCCCCACCGGCGACGGCGCCCGGCCGCCGCTCATCGACGCTGCGGTGCGGCGGCGGGCGTGCTATCCATGCGGCGTTACCGCCCTTCGACCCCATGGAACCCGCCGATGTCGGACCAGACCGCAACCGACCAGACCGTCCGCTGCGACCGTTGCGCCCACCGCTATCCCGCCGCCGAGGAGGGGTGCCCGCGCTGCCGTTCGATTCGGCGCACCAATGCCGTGATCGTGGCTCTGCTGGTGATGCTGGTGATTCTTGCCCTGGTTGGCTGGGTCGGCACCTTGGTCTTGACCTGAGATCGCGTCCAGCTCTTTGGTCGACCCTTGCGCAGACCCTGCACAATCCGTATGCAAAACGCTTAACGAAACATCATTTCCAATAGACCCGATAATCGAGCAAGTTTTTTGCTTGTCACATTAGGTTTATTTTGAGAAGCAACCCTATGCTGTCGTCTTTGCGCAGGGGTTGCACCATGCTGAAAAACCTCCGGATTGCCGCGCTTACCAATCTGTTCGGGGTGGTGGTCACGCTGGGTTTCCTGGCGGTGGTCGTCACCGGCGCACTGGCGATCCGCGAGTTGAAGGTGGGGGGGCCGATCTACCAGCGCATCGTCCTGGGCAAGGACCTGATCGCCGACATCCTGCCGCCGCCGGAATATGTGATCGAAGCCTATCTGGAGGCGACGTTGGCGATGAACGACCCGGCGTCGGTCGGACAGCGCCGCACGCGGCTGGCGCAGCTGCGCAAGGATTATGACGAGCGGCACGAGTATTGGCTGAAGGAGGGCTTCGAGCCGGCGCTGGTCGACCAGTTGACCCGGACCTCCCACGCGCCGGTGATGCGCTTCTGGAGCGAAATCGAGACGAGATTCCTGCCGGCGCTGGCCCGCAAGGACGAGGCGGCGGCGCGCGCCTCCTACGCCGCCATCGCCGAGGCCTATGCCGCCCACCGCGCCGTCGTCGACCGGATCGTCGAGGACACCACCCGCTACAACAGCGAGACGGAGGTTTATGCCGCCGGGCGCGAGAGCCTGTTCATGACCGCGGTGTGGGGTGTGTCGGCCCTGGTGCTGGTGGTCGTGGTGCTGGGCGTGCTGGGCATCCGGCGCCGGGTGGTGCGGCCGGTGGGTGAACTGACGGTGGCGATGCGGACCCTGGCCCAGGGCAACCTCGCCGTCGCCATTCCCGGCGCCGACCGCGGCGACGAGGTGGGGGCGATGGCCCAGGCGCTCAACGTCTTCAAGCAGAATGCCGAGGAGGCCGAGCGCCTGCGCCGTCTGCGCGACGAGGAGCGCGAGCGGTCGGAGCGCGAGAAGCAGACGGCCCTGCAGCGCATGGCCGAAACGGTGGAGACCGAGGCGTCGAACGCGGTCGACGTGGTCGCCAGCCAGACCAGCCAGATGGCCGGCAATGCCACCCGCATGGCCGAATCGGCCCGTGCGGTCAGCGACAACAGCCAGAATGTCGCCGCCGCCGCGACCCAGGCGCTGTCGAACGCCCAGACCGTGGCCGCCGCGTCGGAGCAGCTCAGCGCCTCCATCCGCGAGATCGCGGCCCAGATCGGCACCGCCACCACGATGACCGGCGACGCTGTCGGCGCGTCGGTCCGGGCGGAGGAGACCATCCAGCGTCTGGCCGAGGCGGTGACCCGCATCGGCGAGGTGACCGACCTCATCAACGACGTCGCCGGCCAGACCAATTTGCTGGCGCTCAACGCCACCATCGAGGCGGCGCGGGCCGGCGAGGCGGGCAAGGGCTTCGCCGTGGTCGCGAGCGAGGTGAAGCAGCTGGCCGGCCAGACCGCGCGGGCGACCGACGAGATCGAAAGTCAGATCGCCACCATCCAGGCCACCACGGCGGAGGCGGTGAATGCCGTGCGCGCCATCGCCGAGCGGGTGCGCGGCGTCGAATCGGTGTCGGCCACCGTCGCTGCCGCCATCGAGGAGCAGGAGGCGGCGACCGGCGAGATCGCCCGCAATGTCGTCCAGACCTCCAACGCCGCGCAGGAGGTGGCGACCCGCATCGCCGCCGTGTCTCAGGAGGCCACGGCCACCGGCGAGCGGGCCAGCGAAGTCAATGCGCTGTCCACCCGCGTCGCCGCCAGCATCGACCAACTCCGCCGCGTCCTGATCGAAGCGATCCGCACGGCGACGCCGGAGGTGAACCGCCGGGCCGCTCCGCGCTATCCGCTGAACCGTCCGGGCCGGATCACGGTGGGCGGGCGCGACTTGCCGGTGACGGTCGACAACGCCTCGGAAGGTGGCGCACAGTTGAGCGGCCTGCCGCAGGAGGCGTGGAACGGACTGGCGGAAGGCACCGCGTTGCGCGTCGCGCTGCCGGGGCTGGAGCCGGTGCCTGCCGTCGTGCGTGCGGCAGAACGCGGTGCCGCCGGACGCCTGCATGTCACCTTCACCCTGGCCGGGGCCGAGCGCGACCGGTTCGCGGCGCAGTTCGGCCGCAGCGTCGGCGGGCTGGTGCCGATGGATCGCGCGGCCTGAGCGGCTGGCCCGCCACAGGACGGGAAAAGCCTTAAGTATGACAGGGATTTCATGACGACGGGCGGGGGCGCGGGTCCAGAATGGCCTTGGTTCCAGGGCCTCCCGCCCATGCTGAAAGCCCGTCTGCCATGGTCGACACCACAGCCTGTCCCTATTGCGGGTCCGATTACGGGCATGGTCCCGACGACTGCCCGCTGTGCCGCTCCGCCCGACGCAAGGACCTGATCGTGCGATGCGTCATCGGGCTGATGTTCCTGATCCCGATCCTGACGCTGTTCGCCACCATCCTGCTGGACAACGGCATGGGGAAGATGCTGTCGATGGATTGAAGGCTGGTGGGGATCGGGCGGAGAGCGGCCGGCGACTATAGGTGGCCGGTCCGCGCCGACTGTTCCAGCGCCTTGATGTGCGACAGGCCGGGCAGGATCTCCGACTTCACGAACTCCATGCGCCGGTTGGGGCCGCCGCCGCCGCGGGCGAAGCGGTGCTTCCACAGATTCATCTTCACCGCCAGACCGCACAGCACCCCGCCGATGGTGACGTGGTGGGACGAGATCAGTTCGCGGATCGACCGGAAGGTGTCGGCGTTGATGTCGCTCCAGAAGTCCTTCGATCGGTTGTCGAAGCTCTCGAACCGGCCGGTGATGGAGGTCGAGATGTCGGTCAGGTCGCGGGCGATGTCGTCGAGCATCCTGATCTGGCGGGGGTCGCGCTTGACCTCGGCGGAGCTGCGGATTTCGCCCATCCAGCCGACGAAGCGCTGCACCTCCGGCACGATCTCGTCCAGGCATTTGCGGAAATAGGCCAGCGACAGGAAGACGTCGCCGTATTCCTCGAGAAATTGCGGGATCTCGCCCAGGCCAATGTCCAGCCGGTCGGCCATCATGCGCAGGTTGCGCAGAGCCTCGTCCCGGTTGGGATTGGCGAACAGCTGGATGATGTCGGTCACGTCGGAGACCTGCAGCTCCTCCGTGCCATAGACATATTCCATCAGCGGCCGGGTGAAGACCCGCATGTAGTTGGTCAGCTCGGCCTTCTTGCGGTCGGACAGGGTCAGCGATTCGACATTGTTGACGTCGATGTTCAGCCGGCGCAGCTCGATCCGCGAGGAATAGACGTCAAAGCTGGAGGCGGCGCCGATCTTCTCCAGCTTCACCAGATCGCGTTCGACCTCGTCCTTGTAGGATTCGAAATAGGCGGGGATGTGACGGGGGGAGACTTGCCCGCTGCCGGTCTGGGCATCGCGGAACATCTCCACCACCGTCTGCAGCCGGACATTCTTGATCAGGCGCGCATGCTGAAGGCCGGGCGTTTCCAACGGGATCGCCGACAAGGGCAGGATGTGAAGGGAATCGCGCGCCTCGTCATCCCAGGCCCTGCGCTTTTCCGTATCGGGAGCGGACTTCGCATCCGCCGCCGTTTCGCTTGCCCCGCCGTCCAACCGACCGTCCCCCACTGCCTCTTCGCGTCTTGTCTCGGCGATTATCGCAGAGCGCACCTTACAACAGGAGTCAGGGCTGACAAGGATCGAGATGTGGCGGATTGCAGCGCAACCGGCCGGGGGCGCCCGCCGATGGCGGCGGCGCCCCGGCCGAACCGGTCAATGGACGCTGACCGGCTCCATGTCGTTCTGGATGATGGCGGCGAAGGCCAGCTCGCGGTCGGCCACCACGCTCAGCGGCGTGCCGTCGGCGGCGTGGATGGCGAAGGCGGCGGTTCCGTCCATCTCGACCGGGCGGACATAGGCCACGTCGCCCAGGCCGAAGCTGGCGAAATCCTGGGGCGACAGCTGGCGCAGCTGGGTGTGGGTATCGTTCATCATGATCGTGATCTCCCGGCGGCTCCCCGTCATGGGCGACCGCGCGTGCAGAGTGTCGGGGGTAGAGTGTCGGAGAACGGGGGTGAAGGCTGTGACCTGGATCAGACTTTCCAGCGATCGGGCTTTCCGGCGATCAGTCGTCCCGGCCATCGGCGGACACGTCGATGGTGCGGGGCATGGCGCCGCCGGCGGCCTTCTTCGGCTGCTCGATCTTGATGGTGCGGACCTTCGGTTCCGGCATCGGGCGGGTCAGGTCGATGTTGAGCAGCCCGTTGTCGAGCGAGCAGCCCACCACTTCGATCCCCTCGGCCAGCACGAAGCTGCGCTGGAACTGCCGCGCGGCGATGCCGCGGTGCAGGTAGACGCGCGACTTGTCGTCGGTCTGGCGGCCGCGGATGACCAGCTGGTTGTCCTCGATCTGGACCGACAGGTCATCGGAGGTGAAGCCGGCCACGGCAAGCGTGATGCGCAGGCCGTCGTCGCCGATCTGCTCGATGTTGTAGGGGGGATAGCCTTCGGCCGAATTCTTGGCGATCCGGTCGAGCGTCCGCTCGAACTGGTCGAAGCCAAGCAGCAGCGGGCTGTTGAAGAGCGAAAGGCGAGTCGTCACGACGCATCCTCCTCACGACGGGAGCGAGTTGCGGAAGATGGGCCCGTTTCCGGCGCCCGGCGGGTCGGCGGCCCAGCATCGGCCGGCGCCGCCATGCCTATAGATTGGGAGAGCCGAGGTCGCGGTCAAGAACCCTGTGAGCCTCAGGAATGGTTAAGAATCTCAGGCGCCTCGCCGAGTGCCACCGCCACCGCGTCGGCGATGGCCAGACAGGAGGTCAGGCCCGGCGATTCGATGCCGAACAGGTTGACCAGACCGTCCACCCCGTGGGTGTCCGGACCCTGGATCAGGAAGTCGGCCTGCGGTTGCCCCGGCCCGCTCAGCTTCGGCCGCACGCCGGAATAGGCCGGCACCAGCGCGCCGTCCGGCAGCCCCGGCCAATAGGCGCGCACCGCGCCATAGAAGGAGTCGGCGCGGGCGGGATCGACGGCGTAATCAACGCTGCCCTCCACATCGCCCAGCCACTCCACGTCGGGACCGAATCGGGCCTGTCCGGCGAGGTCCAGCGTCAGGTGCACGCCCAGCCCGCCTTCAACAGGCACCGGATAAACCAGCCGCGAGAAGGGCGAGCGGCCGGCGGCCAACGCATAGTAATTGCCCTTTGCCAGCACGCGCGGCGGCACATGGGCGGCATCCAGCCCCTCCAGCCCGCGCGCCACGCCCCAGGCGCCCAATCCGGCGGCATTGATCAGGGTGGAGCAGGCGATGCGCATCGGCTCCGCCCCACCGACCTCCAGTTCGAAGCCGGTGGCGGTTCGGTGCGAGCGCGTCAGCGGGCTCAGCAGCGCCAGCATCGCCCCGGCCTCCTCCGCGTCGCCCAGCAGGGCCAGCATCAGCCCGTGGCTGTCGATGATGCCGGTGGAGGGCGACAGCAGGGCGCCGACGGTGCGCAGGTTGGGCTCCCACGCCCGCGCGGTGGCGGCATCGATCTCGGTCAGGTCGGTGACGCCGTTCGCGGCGGCCTGGGCGCGGATCGCCGCCAGCTTGGGCAACTGGATCTCCTCCGTCGCGACGATCAGCTTGCCGACGCGGCGATGCTCGACGCCATGGGCGGCGCAATAGTCATAGAGCGCGTCGCGGCCGGGCACGCACAGCCGGGCGCGCAGGCTGCCGGTCGGATAATAGATGCCGGCATGGATGACCTCGGAGTTGCGCGAACTGGTGCCGGTGCCGATAGCGTCCGCTGCCTCCAGCACGATCACCTCGCGCCCGGCCTGCGCCAGCCGCCGCGCCACCGCCAGCCCGACCACGCCCGCGCCGACGATCACGCACTCCACCCGTTCCATCGCGCCTATTCCTGCCTGCCGAATCTTGTGCCGGGAAGGGGAGCGCAAAGAAGGGGCGTGCGCAAGAAGTTCCGGATATGCCGTCAGGCTTGACTCCGGCCCGCCAATGGGTATTGTGCGCGCCTTCACCTCCTGGGAAAGCGGGCGCGCGCAATCTTTGACGCCCCGTCCGCCGCCTGTAACAAGGCGGACGGAACTACCGGGACAACATCAACTCGTGTCCAACGAGGCCTGAGAGTTATGAGCAAGCGTCAAGAGTCCAAGTACAAGATTGACCGCCGCCTTGGCGTCAACCTGTGGGGCCGTGCCAAGAGCCCGCTGAACAAGCGCGAGTATGGCCCGGGCCAGCATGGCCAGCGCCGCAAGAAGCCGTCGGACTACGGTCTGCAGCTGATGGCCAAGCAGAAGCTGAAGGGCTACTACGGCAACATCGGCGAGAAGCAGTTCCGCCGCATCTATGCCGAGGCTGTCCGCCGCAAGGGCGACACCGGCGAGAACCTGGTCGGTCTGCTGGAGCGTCGTCTGGACGCGGTGGTCTACCGCATGAAGTTCGCGCCGACCCCGTTCGCCGCGCGCCAGCTGATCAACCACGGCCACATCCTGGTCAACGGCCGCCGCCTGAACATCGCGTCGGCCCGCATCAAGGACAACGACACCGTCGAGGTGCGCGCCAAGTCCAAGCAGATGGCGCTGATCCTGGAAGCCTCCGCTTCCGGCGAGCGTGACATCCCCGATTACCTGGAAGTCGACAGCAGCGCGCTGAAGGGCCGCTTCGTCCGCGCTCCGCTGCTGGCCGACGTTCCGTACCCGGTCCAGATGGAACCGAACCTGGTCATCGAGTTCTACTCGCGCTGATCGGTCGGCTCCCGCCGAACGCGAAAGGCCGCTCCCTCGGGAGCGGCCTTTTTGCTTTTCGGCCGGTATCTCGCCAATGCGGTCCCTCCCGCACGCGGTGTTATGTCCGCCGCGTCAGCAGAAGCGCCGTCAGGTCGTCGTCGATGGGGCCGGTCGCCTTCAGGTCGCCGAGCAAGCCGGACAGCAGGGCGGCGTCGTCCGGCTCCTGCAGACGGCGGGCGAAGAGGGTGGCGAGACCGTATTCGTCCAGAACCTCGTGGCTGTCCTCACCGCCGATCGGGATCTCGATGGCGGCGTCGGAATAGAGGAACAGGCGGGCGCCGGGCGGCATCGGCATCAGGCGGCTGTCGTAGCTGGCCGATGCCAGCAGGCCGAGCGGCAGGCCGCTGCCGTCGCCCAGCCGCGGCGCCTCATCGCCCGGATGCCACATCATCGGCGCCGTCGATCCGGCCGAGGCATAGTGGAACAGGCCGGCTGCCGGGTCGATCACGCCGGTCAGCATCGTCGCAAACTGGCCGCAGGGCAGCAGCCCGCACAGCCGGCGGTTGACGGCGGCCAGGAACTCCGCCGGGCTCAGTTCCGTGCTGCCGATCTGGCGACAGATGGCGTCCAGCCGGAAGGTGTTCAGCGCCGCCCCGACGCCATGGCCGGAGAAGTCGACCAGATAGATGGCCACCCGGCCGTCCGGCAGCCGATTGATTCCCCAGAAATCGCCGCCCAACTCGGACGAGGGGGCGAAATGGGTGTGGATGGCGATGCCGGTCGCCGCCTCCAGCTCCGCCAGGCGGTCGGGGCCCGGCAGCATCCGGGCCTGCATGGCACGGGCCAGTTCCAGCTCGGCTTCCGTGCGGCCGTGATACTGCTGCAGGTCGCGCAGCATGGTGCGCTTGCGCAGATGAATGCGGACGCGGGCCAGCAGTTCCACCGCGTTGATCGGCTTGGTAACATAGTCGGTCGCCCCGGCGGCGAAGGCGCGGGCGCGATCCTCCGCCCGGTTCAGGCTGGACTGCACCAGGACCGGCAGCGATTTCCAGCGCGGATCGGCGCGCAGGCGCCGGCACATCTCGAACCCGTCCATCTGCGGCATCATCAGGTCGAGCAGCACGAGGTCGGGCTTGAACCGCTCGATCCGGACCAGGGCGTCGTGCCCGTCCTCCGCCTGTTCGATCAGGGTGATGCCGCCGCGCTCCAGCAATGCCAGCAGCAGATGGCGGTTGATGCGGTTGTCGTCGACGACCAGCACACGGGCGCCGGCCAGCCCGTCGAAGGCATCGCGCGTCTCGACCGGCAGCAGGCCGGGTGGCGGCGAACCGGTCATGGCGCCGACTCCCGCTCGATCCACAGCAAGGTGTGGTCGTCGCCGCTGGCCCGGCCCAGGGCAAAGCCCAGCGAACGGACCACCGCGTCGAAACCCTCGCCTTCCGCCACCGCGCGGGCGATCATCCAGCCAAGCCCGATTCCGGTCCCGCCGGCGTCCAGCGCTTCCAGCACAGCGACGGAGTAGAGCGCCAGCACGCCGCCGCGCGGCAGTTCCATCATTTCGCTGCGATAGCGGGTGCCGGGGGCGATGCCGATCGGCAGGCCGGTGGCCAGGCCGAAATGCGGTCCGCCGTCACCATCCAGGATCATCGGCGGGGCGCCGTCGGCCGAGGCGTGGATGAAGCGGCCGGCCTTGCCGTCCACCACCCCATAGGTCATGGTCGCCTTTTCCCCCGCGGCCAGAAGCCCGGCGGCGCGGTCGTTCAGCGCGGTCAGCAGGCCGGCGGCGTCCTGGCCGTGAACGGGTCCAAGCTCCTGCAGAAGGGCATGCAGGCGGAAGGCGTTCAGCGCCGCCGAAACCCCGCGGCCGGCGACATTCAGCAGATAGACGCCGAAGCGCCCTCCGCCGAGCGGCAGAAGCCCCCACAAATCGCCGCCGAGATGGGGGGAGATCGCGCTGTGGGCCCGCAGGCGACAGCCGGCGGCGGCCACCACCGCGTCGCATTGCGCCGGGGTCGGCAGCAGGTGCTCGTGCATCGACCGGGCGATGGCCAGCTCCGCCTCCACCCGCGCCCGATAGGCCTGCAGACGGCGGATCAGCACCCGGTCTTCCAGATGGATGCGCACGCGGGCCAGCAACTCGGTGCGCTCCAGCGGCTTCGACACCAGATCGGTGGTGCCGGCAGCGAAGGCGCGGTTGCGGTCCTCGCCGGACGACAGCGCGGTCTGCACCAGGATCGGCAGGTCGGCGGTCTCCGGCATGGCGCGCAGGCGGCGGCAGACCTCGAACCCGTCCATTCCCGGCATCATGATGTCGAGGATCAGCAGGTCGGGGAGGGCGGCCTCGATCATCGCCAGGGCCTCCAGCCCGCTTGCGGCGAAGGAGACCCTGCGGAAGCCGGCCTCGGCGAGGAAGGCGCCGATCAGGGTGCGGTTGAAGGCGGTGTCGTCCACCACCAGGATCGGGCAATCGAGGATGGTGCAGTCGGGGTCCTGGTATTCGCAGGCGCGGCCGTCCGGTCGCTGCGGATTGGCAAGCCCGTCCGGCGGCGCCGACACGGCCGTGCAGCCGGGGCTATGCCATCCCACCGCGGTCACAGCCGGAACCTCAGGCGGATGCTGCGGCCGCCATTTGCGATCTCCAGCTCGTCCGCGATGTTGCCGATCAGGTCCAGACCGCGGCCGGAGGCGCCGGAACTGGTGCGCGGGCCGGGGGTGAAGCCTTCGCCTTCGTCGGTGACCTCCACCGTCGCCAGCGCGCGGTCATCTTCTGCCAGCCCATTTTCTGCAGGATCGATCCGCAACGCGATGACGATGCGGCGGGCGGCCAGGGTCGGGTCGGCCAGACGATCGCCCAGGTCGCGGGAAAAGCGTTCCAGTTCCTGCGCGCTCAGCTCCTTCATGCCGGCGACGCCCAGGTTGCCATGGACCAGCGCGTTGCTGACCGCCTCGTGCAGGGCCAGCTCCAGATCGTCGCGGCGGTCCCCGTCCAGCCGATGGCGCGCGTTCAGCGCGGCCAGCAGCCGCCCGCCGAGTTGGAGGTCATGGGCGGTCGCGGTGGTCAGGTTGAGGTAGAGGTCGTTGCCCGCCGCGTCGGCGAGCAGCGGGACCAGCCCGGCGGCATCGCTGCCGTCCGGCGGTTCGATCCAGGCGGCGACCGGGGGAAGCCACAGCTCGTCGGCATTTCTGCCGGGGTCCGCTCCGGTCAGCAGGACAGCCAGCGCCGCCGGCCCGGCGGGCTCCGCAACCGGGGCCAGACCCAGAGCCTGAGCCAGCCGGGCAAGCCGTTCGGCCGGCATCCCCGGAGCCGCGAGGCCGGCGAAGCGGGTGCGGCATCCGACCGTCCCGGTCGCGCCCCGGGCCGCGCTGTCGGCCGCGCTCTGGGCCATGCTCTGGGCCGTCCCGTCGCTCACCGGGATCAGTCCTCCATCGCAACGATCTTGGCGATCTGCGCCACGGTCAGCACCCGCTTCACCTGGCCGGCGGCGCCCCGCAGGACGAATTGCTTGGCGGCGCGGTCCATTTCCTCCCGCGCGATCAGCAGCATGCCGATGCCGGCGGAATCGACGAACTCCAGCGACGACAGGTCGAGCACCTGGCGCTTGAGCTTGTTCTGCCCCATTTCGCCGATCAGGGTCCGCAACTTTGCATGATCGTTGAAGGTCAGCCGGCCGCGCAGGCGGACGACCGCCTCCTGGTCGCGCACTTCTATGCCGTAATTCATAGGCCCGTCTTTCCGGAAAAGTGGTTCACTGTACAGGCGGCGGGCGCACCGCGCTAGAAGAGTTCAATATCACCGCCCGAGCCGCTTCCCCCTGCGGCATTGAGGTCGAGCACGCCGTTTTCGTCCAGCGCGGTGCCTTCCAGCAGCAGCTTGCGGACGAAGCGCTCGCGCATCTCGCTCAGCGTGAATCGACCCATCAGCTGGTTCAGCCATTCCTCAGGCTCCCGTGCGCCGATGCCGGCGGGTACCTGGGCGCGGATTTGGGTTTCCAGCTCTCCCAGCCCGGCGCCCATGATGGCGAGGCTGTCGTTGATCGCCTCGATCCGCTGCTTGGTCAGGTCTTGGAACTGCATGCCGGTGATGACATGGGCGATGGTGGCGGACATGTCGGACGACACCGAGGCGGCGGTTTCCAGCACCGACTGGAAATGGTTGGTCTGCGCCACCAGGCTGTCCATCGTCTTGTCGACGCGCTCCTTGGCCAGCATCTGGGGCGACATGTCGGTGTTGGCGATCTGGCGCAGGATGTCGTGGCCGTTGCGGACGCCCTTCACCACGGCGGTGACCTTGCTGCGCATGCGCTCGGCCAGCTCGCCGGTGGAGCGGGAGAGGTGGCGCACCTCCTGCGCCACCACGGCGAAGGTGCGCCCGGCCTCACCGGCGCGGCTGGCCTCGATGGTGGCGTTCAGCGCCAGGAAGTTGGTCTGGCGGTTGATGCCGTCGATGTCGCCGATCGACTTCTCCAGCTCGGCCACGTCCTTCTGCACGTCGTCCAGCAGATAGACCATGCTCATGGCGTGACGCGACAGGGTGACGATGTTGGTCACCATGTCGGTGATGACGTCCTGCATGCCGACGACCAGAGTGTCGAGCGGCACCCGTTCGCCGTCGATGTCGACCGACCCGGCCATGGCGACGATCTGGGCCACCCGTTCCGACTGTTCCAGCGCCTTCTGGGCCAGCTCGCGGAAGCGGTCCGACAGGTCGAGGGTGGAGGTCTCCACATGGTTCGAGGTCCGCGTCAGCTCGCCCTGCACGACGTCCAGCGTGCGGCGCTGCACATCGGCGAAACCGAGCCATGTCGACAGCAGCTCCGCAGTGACCGCGACCTTGGCGTTTCCGCCTTGGGCTCCGTCCTGGAAACTGTCCGGCGTCGCGGGCACGGCATCGGGGGAAGCGGGGGTAAACATACTGGTGCTCCTTAGAAACTCTGCCCGGGGAAACTCTGCCCGGATGCCCGGTCGGATCAGGCGGTACGGGGGCGCTCGCCGACGGCGTCGAAGGCGCGCAGCATTTCGGCGGGAATTTGGGTAAGCGGCAGTTCGACGGCGACCGCGCCGGCCTCCTTGGCCGCCCGCGGCATGCCATAGACGACGCAGCTCGATTCCTGCTCGCCGATGGTGAAGGCGCAGGCCTCATGCATCGCCTTCATGCCGATGGCGCCGTCGCGGCCCATGCCGGACAGGATGACGCCGACCGCATTGCCGCCGGCCGCCTTGGCGACCGAGGCGAACAGCACGTCGACCGACGGGCGGTGGCCGCTGACCGCAGGCGTGTCCTGGATGTGGCAGACGAAGCCGGTGGCGTCGCGGACGATGGCGAGATGGCGGTCGCCGGGGGCGATCAGCACCAGCCCCTGGGCCGGCCGGTCGCCATGGACGGCCACCCGGACGGTGGGCGCTGACAGCCGGTCGAGCCGGGCCGCGAAGCTGGGCACGTAGCTCGGCCCCATATGCTGGGTGATGACGATGGGCGGGCAATCGGCCGGCATGGCGGCCAGCACGTCGCGGATGCGCTCCACCCCGCCGGTCGAGGCGCCGATGGCGATCAGCCGTTTTCCCGACCCGGCGCGGCGCGGCGTCGGCAGCACGCCATGCACGGCGGCCGGGCGGCGCATGGTCAGGCGCGCGGTGGCGGCGACACGGATCTTGGAGACCAGCTCCATCGCCGTCGCCTCGAACCCGTGCCCGTCGGAGCCGCCGGGCTTGGCGACGCAGTCCACCGCCCCCAGCTCCAGCGCGCGGATGGCGGCGTCGGAGCCTTCGCGGGTCAGGGAGGAGACCATGATGACCGGCGTCGGCCGCAGGGTCATGATCTTCTCCAGGAAGGACAGGCCGTCCATCTTCGGCATCTCGACGTCCAGGGTGATGACGTCGGGGTTGGTGGCCTTGATGACCTCGCGCGCCTCGAAGGGGTCGCGGGCGACGCCGGCGACCTCCATCCCCGCCTCCCGGCTCAGGATATCCTTCAGCATTTCGCGCATCAGGGCGCTGTCGTCGACGATGACGACACGGATCGGTCTGGGCATCGGTCAGCTCCCTCCCGGATCGGCGGGCGCGAACAGTTCGACCTCGCCTTCCTCGGGGCTCTGGCTCAGGTGGGTGATGAAGCGCCGTTCGCGGGTGACGGTGTCGGCCGCCGCCTCCGGCCGCAGCAGGCGCCGCAGCGCCCGGCCGCTGTGGGGGAAGTAATGCAGCCGCCGGGCGGAGCCGCCGCCCAGGTCCTGGCCTGCCAGCATCAGCCCCTCCGCCCGCACGTAATCCAGGGCGAAACGGCTGTTCAGCCCGCCGATGTCGTAGCTCGACTCGATGACCCGGCCACCGCCGAACAGCTTGACCTGCAGGCGCCGGCGTTCGGCGCCCGCCGCCAGCAGCGCGTTGATCAGCCGCTCCATCGCCACCGAGCCATAGCGCGCGGCGACGCCGGCCCCCTCCAGCTCGATCTCCGGCAGGTCGGGCAGCATGAAATGGTTCATGCCGCCGATGCGGCGCACCGGGTCGTGAATGCAGGCCGCCACGCAGGACCCCAGCGTCGTCGCGATCATCAGGTCGGGCCGGTCGCTGACCGCCTGCTGGCCCAGCGCGATCTTGACGGTGTCGACCTTGAATTCCTGGTTGAAGTAGCGCCCGCTGCCGAGGCGCCGGTGCGTCGCGGACCGGTTGGATCCGGATCGGGGAAGGGGGACGGCGTTCATCGCTCAGTCCCTCCGGTAGATCGTCGGACCGGCCTGGCGGAACAGGTTCGACACGCCATACAGGCTCTCCGAGTGGCCGAGGAACAGATACCCGCCGGGGCGGAGCATCCGGGCGAAGTTTTCTATCACCTGCATCCGGCCGCGACGGTCGAAATAGATCAGCACGTTGCGGCAAAAGATCGCGTCGAAGGGGCCGGACATCGGCCAATGTTCCAGCAGGTTCAGCGGCTTGACGGTGACGAGGCGTTTCAGCTCCTCGCCCATCGCCACCGCCGGCTCGCCGTCCAGCTTCACGTCCTGGGTGAAGCGCTGGCGGACCTGTGGCGGGATGCCGGTGGCGCCCGACAGCGGATAGATGCCGCGCCGGGCGGTGTCCACCATGTGGGTGTCGATGTCGGTGGCGAGGATGCGGGCGTCCCAGCGGCGCAGATCGGCGCCCATGGTCGAGACCAGAACCATCGCCATGGTGTAGGGCTCCGGCCCCGACGAACAGCCGGCCGACCACAGCCGCAGGCGCGGTTTCGACTGTTGGACGTTCAGCTCCCGCACCTCCGGCAGGACGGTGGAGGCGAGGAAGTCGAAATGGTGCGATTCGCGGTAGAAGCTGGTCAGGTTGGTGGTCAGCGCATTGACCAGGAAGCCGATCTCGTCCGCCACCTCGTCGCTCTGCAGCAGGGCGCAATAGGCGTCGAAGTCGGGCAGGCGCAACTCGCGCAGGCGCCGCGCCAGGCGGGCATAGACCATCTCGGCCTTGTGCGGGGCCAGCGCGATGCCGGCCAGCTGATAGAGCAGCCCGGCGATCAGGTCGAAATGATGCCGCTCGAACCGGAACTCGCGCGCACCGCCGAACACCGCGGCCGGCGAGGCGGCGAGGGAGCGCCGCGGCGTCGCGGGTTCGGTCGATAAGGCGGGCGAGCGGTCGGTCATCGCGGCACCGGTGGCGTCCTCAGGCAGACTGGCGGGAGGCGGACTGGCGGTCCAGGGTGAAGAAGGTCATCTGGTGGCGCAGCTGGTCGGCCTGTTCCTCCAGCGAGCGGGCGGCGGCGGTGCTTTCCTCCACCAGGGCGGCGTTCTTCTGGGTCATCTCGTCCATCTGGGCGATGGCGATGTTGACCTCGTCCAGGCCGGACGCCTGCTCGGCGGTCGCCCGCGCGATCTCCGACACCAGATCGGCGACCCGGCCGATGCCCGACACGATCTCGGTCAGGGAGCTGCCGGCGGAGCGCACGAGATCGACGCCGTCGCGCACCTGCCCGCCGCTGTCCATGATCAGCGCCTTGATCTCCTTCGACGCCTGGGCGGAGCGCTGGGCGAGCTGCCGCACCTCCTGCGCCACCACGGCGAAGCCGCGCCCGGCGTCGCCGGCCCGCG